>URNE01000042.1 GCA_900549045.1 uncultured bacterium
CCCCAGCCCCTCTCCCAGCAGGAAGTGGACTACATTATGATGCAGACCGCTGAGCCGGAAGAGAAGGCGAAACCGAAAATTCAGTACGAAATCGGTGAAACAGTGCGAATCAAAGACGGCGCTTTCGAAAACTTCGAAGGCATCGTTCGCAAAATCGACGCGGAGCGCGGCAAACTCGAATTGGAAGTCTCCATTTTCGGACGCTCAACTCCCGTGGAATTGGAATTCTGGCAGGTCGTTCGCGAACAATTATAATGTTCGGTTCGAAGAGTCGTTAATATAATAATGACGTCGTAGCGTGGGAGAGATCCTGACCTCTCTGACCACGTTTACGGAAACGGAGGAACAAATGGCGAAAAAGGTGACAGCGGAGATTCGTTTGCAGATTCCCGCCGGCGCAGCTAATCCGGCACCCCCTGTGGGTCCCGCGCTTGGCCAGGCCGGTGTGAACATCATGGGATTCTGCAAGGAATTCAATGCCGCAACACAGTCGCAGGCCGGAATGATCATTCCGGTTGTGATCACAGTCTACCAGGACCGCTCATTTACGTTTGTGACCAAGTCTCCCCCGGCGGCCGTTCTGATCAAGAAGGTTGCCGGACTGGCTGGCGGATCTCACAATCCCGGACGCGAAAGCGCCGGCAAGATCACCATCAGTCAGATCAAGCAGATCGTCCAGACGAAAAAGAGCGACATCAACGCCCGCAGTGAAGAAGCCGCGATCAAAATCATCGCCGGCACTGCTCGCAGTATGGGAGTTGAGGTGATCGATGGCTAAGAGAAGCAAACTCTACAAATCCCAAATTGCCAAGTACGACAAACAGACGGTCTACTCTCTCATCGAAGCGCTGAAGACATTGAAAGACATGCCGGCAGTGAAGTTCGATCAGACCGTTGAACTGTCCTTCAAGCTTGGTGTGGACCCGAAGCAGACGGATCAGACCGTCCGCGGTGCGGTTCCCCTGCCGAAAGGCACCGGCAAGAAGGTCGTCGTTACTGTCATCGCTGATGACGAGGCACTGAAACAGCAGGCGGTCGACGCCGGCGCGGATTTCGTCGGATTCGACGATATCATCGCCAAAATCAAAGGCGGCTGGGTGGACTTCGACGTCCTCATTGCCACGCCGTCCGCGATGAGTCAGATCCGTCCGCTGGGTCGTCAGCTCGGTCCGAAAGGCCTGATGCCGAACCCGAAGACCGGTACCGTTACCGAGAAGATCGGTCACGCGGTCGCGGAGGCGAAAGCCGGACGAGTTGAATTCCGTGCCGACAAGGGCGCCTGCGTGCAGGTTCCCTGCGGAAAGCTCTCGTTTTCCGCCGAAGACCTTGCAGAAAACTGCACGGCGATCATCAAGGCGATCATCAAGGCGAAACCGGCTTCCGCGAAGGGTGTGTACATTCAGAGCTGCACCCTTTCCGCGACCATGACGCCGGGAATCAAAGTTGAAACCCGCGACATCGCGAAGGAGATGGCACAATGAGACCGGAAAAAATCCAGCTCGCCAATGATATCGCAAACCTGATCGTCGGGTCCCAGTATGTCTACTTCATCTCCTACAAGGGACTGAAGAACAGGGAACTCAACCAGTTCCGCGACAAACTGTTCGATGCCGGAGCTGTCTGCCACGTCCTCAAGAACCGCATGGTTCGCAAGGTCGCGGAACTGAACGGCCTGGAAGTCCTCGCAAATGCCAAGATCACCGGCGACACCGCTGTCGTTGTTGGTCAGGGCGATGCGAGTGCGGTGGCGAAAGTCATTGATGATTTCACAACCTCCACAAAGGGTGTGATCGCTCCGAAGTGCGGTTACTTCGAGGGCGCGATGTTGACCGATTCCGAAGTCAAGGCGATTGCGTCTATGCCTTCGAAAGATCAGCTGCGTGCGCAGCTGCTTGGACTCCTTGTTGCTGTACCGACTGGCTTGGTCAGAGTGCTTAACGCCAAGGCTTCCAGCATCGTCAACGTCATTAACGCTTACAAAAACAAGCTTGAAGAAGCAAACTGAACAGAAGTTCAATTACAAAATATACGGAGGACAATATAATGTCTGAGCAGGCAAATGTGGAAGTTTCGCAGGAAATGGAGCAGTTCATCTCCTACGTTGAGAAGCTCTCGGTTCTTGAGCTCTCCAAACTCGTTAAAGCGTTGGAAGAACGCCTCGGCGTGAGCGCTGCGGCTCCGGTCGCCGTTGCTGCGGCTCCGGCTGCTGCCGGTGCGGCTCCTGCCGCTGCTGCTGAAGAGCAGACTGAATTCACGGTCGTTCTCGCCGATGCCGGCGCCAGCAAGATCAACGTCATCAAGGAAGTCCGCGCCATCACCGGTCTCGGTCTCAAAGACGCCAAGGATCTCGTTGAAGCCGCTCCGAAGGCTGTCAAAGAAGGCGTTTCCAAAGAAGACGCTCAGAAGATCAAGGAGCAGCTTGAGGCTGCGGGTGCCAAGGTCGAGGTCAAGTAATTGCCTCGCATCTGGTATCTGTATTAAGACTTGATGATTACGGTGGGGAAATTCCCGGGAGGAAGCCCCCGCCGTTTTCTGCGTCTTAAATCATCCCCTGCGATGCGGTCTCCGCACCGCAGGATTTTGTCACATTGAAGATCACCCGATTTTTTGTGTGAACCGCTTACAACAGCTCCTCTCGAATCATTAGCAAGGTGGAATCAATGCCTGAACGTGTGAATTTCGGAAAATTGAAGGACGTGCTGGAAATACCGGACCTCATCGGTATTCAGATCGACTCCTATAAATCTTTCCTGCAGCTCGACGTCCCGGAAGACCAGCGTAAAAACCAGGGTCTCCAGGAGGTTTTCAACGAAGTCTTCCCAATCGAAAGTTTTGACAAACAGATGGTCCTGGAGTTCGTCTCCTATTCCCTGGGCCTTCCGAAGCAGGATACCGTTGACTGCATCAAAGACGGAAATACTTACAGCGCCTCGCTTCATGTTGATTTCAGATTTAAAAACAAAGACGCCATTGTAAATGAAAATGTCTATATCGGTGAAATCCCGATGATGACCGAACGCGGCACTTTCATTATCAACGGCGCGGAGCGCGTTATCATCAGCCAGCTGCACAGATCTCCGGGCATCTGCTTCGAGAAGACCCGTCACTCCAGCGGAAGAACGCTCTTCTCCTACAGAATCATTCCGGACCGCGGCTCCTGGATGGAAGTCCAGTTCGATATCAATGACCTGATCTATATTTACCTCGACCGCAAGCGCAGACGCCGCAAGTTCCTCATCACAACTTTCCTTCGCGCAATCGGTTACGACACCAACCGGGACATCATCGGTTCCGCTTACGAACTCAAGACCATGACGCCGGGCCAGCTCCTCAAGCAGGATGACATCTCGGCTTATTATACCTTTGAACCCGTACTTGATTCCAACGGGGTCACTGTCGTTCAGGAATTTCTCCAGCTCAACGAATCCCATGTCAAATCCATGGTTGAAGCAAAAATCAAAAACGTTGAGCTCGCGTACATCCCCGATGGAGATTCCTATCTGATCAACTGTCTCCAGCGCGATCCGGCCCACACTCCGGACGACGCCCTCAAGGAGATTTACCGCAGAATGCGTCCCGGCGATCCCCCGAGCGTCACCAACTCGAAGCAGCTCCTCAAGAGACTTTTCTTCGACGTCAAACGCTATGACCTCGGCATGGTCGGTCGTTACAAACTCAATGAGCGCCTGAAAATCGATGTTCCGCTGAACGAGCGCATCCTCGACAAGGTTGATCTCATGGAGGCGACCAAGTCTCTTATGAAGCTTCGCAGCAACACGGGCGGTCACACCGATGACATCGACCACCTGGGAAGCCGCCGCGTGAGAACCGTCGGCGAACTGCTTCAGAACCATTGCCGCGTCGGACTCCTCCGCACGGAACGTCTGATCCGCGAGCGCATGGCACTGCTGAATTCCGATGACACCGGAACGACTCCGTCGAAGCTCATCAACCAGAAGGCGTTTGCCGGAGTGATCCGTGACTTCTTTGCCCGCAACCAGCTTTCGCAGTTCATGGATCAGGTCAACCCGCTTTCCGAGCTGACCAACAAGCGCCGTCTCTCCGCTCTCGGACCCGGCGGTCTGAGCCGCGAACGCGCAGGATTTGAAGTCCGCGACGTTCACAACAGCCATTACGGACGTATCTGCCCGATTGAAACTCCTGAAGGTCCGAACATCGGCCTTATTTCGTCGCTCTCGCTCTATGCGAAGATCAACGAATTCGGTTTCCTCGAAACCCCGTACCGCCGCGTGGAAAACTGCCATGTCTCCGATCAGATTGATTATCTTTCCGCCGACAAGGAAGAGCATTTCGTGATCGCGCAGGCAAACGCTCCGCTCGACGAAAACAACAATTTCATCAACCCGACCGTGATGTCCCGTCTGATGGGCGAGCCGGCCGAGCGTCCGCGCGAAGATGTTCAGTATATGGACGTCTCCCCGAAACAGCTCGTCAGCGCCGCCGCAGGACTTGTTCCGTTCCTGGAACACGACGATGCGAACCGCGCTCTGATGGGGTCGAATATGCAGCGCCAGGCCGTTCCGCTGATGGTGACGGAGTCGCCGTATGTCGGAACCGGTCTTGAAAAGAAAGTCGCATTCGATTCCCGCGCGGTTACCGCGTCCAGGACGAACGGTATCGTTGCGGAGGTTTCCGCCGCAGAGGTTGTCGTGACAACCGACGGCAAGACGAGAAAAGAGACTTCCGATCCGAATCCGGCGGTTTACCGCATGGTCAAGTTTCTGCGTAGCAACGCCGGAACCTGCGTCAATCAGCGTCCGATCGTCCGCAGCGGTCAGGTCGTCAGGATCGGCGATGCGATCGCCGACGGTTCCGCAACCGATCACGGGGAACTTGCTCTCGGCAAGAACGTTTTCGTGGCGTTCATGCCGTGGTGCGGATACAACTTCGAAGACGCCATCGTGCTCAGCGAACGTCTTGTGAAAGAGGACGTTTACACCAGCGTTCATGTGGATGAATTCGAGATCACCAGCCGCGAGACCAAACTCGGACCGGAGGAGATCACACGCGACATCCCGAACGTCAGCGATGAGGTTCTCCGCAACCTCGGCCCCGACGGAGTTGTCCGTCTCGGCGCCGAAGTCAAACCGGGCGACATTCTCGTCGGCAAGATCACCCCGAAATCCGAAACGGAACTCGCTCCGGAAGAGCGTCTGCTCCGTGCGATTTTCGGTGAAAAGGCCGCGGACGTCAAGGATTCCAGCCTGGTCGTCCCGAGCGGCAAGGGCGGTATTGTGATGGACGTCCGCGTGGAACACGCGAAGGATCCGTCCAGACAGTCCATGACCAAATCTGAGCGGCGCAAACAGATCAAGCACAGCAAGGATCAGTACAAGGAACAGTACACGGTTCTGATCGATGAGATGACCGAGAAGCTCGAAGCTGTTCTGAACGGCCAGAAACTTCCGTGTCCGATCTACGACACCTCGTCCTCGCGCGACGATGTGATTCTTGTTTCGGCGAACCGCAAGGTTACGACCGCTTCGATCGCAAAACTCGCGAACAAGTACGATTCCTACCGTATGGAAGACTGCGAGATCAAGCATACGATTGACGAGATTATCGGCTCCTACAAATCGCGCTTTGAAAGCATCGAGCGCATGAAGGCCGAATCCATTGACGCTCTTGAGAACGGCGACGGTGACGATCTCGGCGCGATCAAGAAAGTCAAGGTTTACATTGCTTCCAAGCGCAAAGTCCAGGTCGGCGACAAGATGGCGGGACGTCACGGAAACAAGGGTATCGTTTCCCGAATCGTTCCGGTTGAAGACATGCCGTTCCTGCCCGACGGCACGCCGGTCGATATCGTCCTGAATCCGCTGGGTGTGCCGTCCCGAATGAACGTCGGACAGGTTCTTGAAACACACCTCGGCTGGGCGGCCAAGATGCTCGGCTTCAAAGCCGCGACTCCGGTGTTCGACGGTGTGACGGAAGAGATCATCGTTGACATGATGAAGAAAGCCAACGAGAAGATCACCGAAAAGACCGGCGAGGACTTCAAGTGGGGCTTCCGCGAGATCAACGGCGAACGTGTGTTTGACGGCAAGACCGATCTTTACGACGGACGTACCGGAAACAAGTTCGACCAGCGCGTCATGGTCGGTCAGATCTACATGCTGAAACTCGACCACCTGGTTGCGAACAAGATTCACGCGCGTTCGGTCGGACCGTACTCGCTGGTCACCCAGCAGCCTCTGGGCGGCAAAGCTCAGCACGGCGGACAGCGTTTCGGCGAAATGGAAGTGTGGGCGCTCGAAGCTTACGGCGCGGCGCACACCCTTCAGGAAATGCTTACCGTCAAGAGCGACGACGTTTCCGGAAGAGCGAAGATTTACGAATCCATTGTCAAGGGACAGAATGTCCTGGAGGCCGGTCGTCCGGAATCCTTCAACGTTCTGCTTAAGGAAATGCAGAGTCTCGGCTTGGATGTACGAACTGTCAAACACTCGGAATTACCGAAGAATGAAACAGCCGGAGGGACTGAACAGTGATTGATAACAGCTATGTTCCCAAAGACAAGGAAATCCCTGCTCGTCAGCAGCAGGGAAATTCCGCTTTCGAGGCGGTCTCCATCAAGGTGGCTTCCCCGGAGGTGATCAGGTCCTGGAGCCATGGGGAAATCAAGAATCCAGAAACCATTAACTACAGAAGCTTCAAGCCTGAAAAGGGCGGTCTCTTCTGCGAGCGCATCTTCGGTCCCCAGCGCGACTGGGAGTGCAATTGCGGAAAATACAAACGCGTCAAGCACAAAGGCATCATCTGCGACCGTTGCGGCGTCGAAGTTACGCTCAGCAAGGTCCGCCGTGAACGCATGGGACACATCGAGCTCGCAGTTCCCGTTTCCCATATCTGGTTCTTCAAGTGCATGCCGAGCCGTATCGGTCTCATGCTCGACATGACGGCCCGCACGCTTGAACGCATCATCTATTATGAAGACTGGGTTGTCACCGATCCGGGCGACACCCCGCTGACTCTCGGCCAGTCCCTCAATGAGATGGACTACCGTCAGGCGCGCGAAGAGTATCAGGATGCGTTCCAGGCGGATATGGGTGCGCCCGCAATCCGTTCCCTGCTTTCGCAGATCGAACTTGAACCGCTCCGTCAGCAGCTCGAAGTCGAATTGACCGGAACGAAGAATAAAGCGATCCGCAAGAAACTTTCCAAGAGACTGCGTCTTGTGGAAGGTTTCCAGAGAAGCAATTCCCGTCCGGAATGGATGATTCTCGAAGTCCTTCCTGTGATTCCGCCGGATCTGCGGCCTCTCGTTCCCCTGGAAGGCGGCCGTTTCGCAACCTCCGACCTGAACGACCTCTACCGCAGAGTCATCAACCGCAACAACCGTCTGAAAAATCTGCTTCAGCTGCGTACTCCGGAAGTCATTATCCGCAACGAAAAGCGCATGCTTCAGGAAGCTGTCGACGCTCTTCTGGACAACGGTCGCCACGGCCGAGCCGTCACGGGTGCGGGCAACCGCGCACTGAAATCCCTCAGCGATATGCTGAAAGGCAAGCAGGGACGCTTCCGTCAGAACCTGCTCGGAAAACGAGTCGACTACTCCGGCCGTTCGGTCATCGTTGTCGGTCCTGAACTGAAACTCGCACAGTGCGGTCTTCCGAAGAAGATGGCGCTTGTTCTGTTTGAACCGTTCATCATCCGCCACCTCAAGGGACGCGGTTATGCCCACACCGTCCGCAGCGCAAAGAAAATGATCGAGCGCGGAGAGTCGGTCGTCTGGGATATTCTTGAAGAGGTGACCAAGGGACATCCGGTCATGCTCAACCGTGCGCCGACCCTGCACAGACTTTCGATTCAGGCGTTCGACCCGATCCTTATTGAAGGTTCGGCGATCCGTCTGCATCCTCTCGTCTGTACGGCGTTCAACGCGGACTTCGACGGCGACCAGATGGCGGTTCATGTTCCGCTGTCTCCGGCAGCGCAGCTGGAGTGCAAACTCCTGATGCTCTCTTCGAACAACATCTTCTCGCCTGCGAACGGCAAGCCGATTATGACTCCGACGCAGGATATCACGCTCGGTTCGTACTATCTGACGATTGAGCCGCGCAATCCCGCGAAGGCAAGGGCGTTCAAAGATGTTCACGAGGTGCTCTTCGCTCTGCATCTCGGGCATATTCATATTCACGATGCGATCCGCATTCCGAACCCGGACTACGGAGTGGAAACACCGCACGGCAACTCCAAGGACCGTTTCCTGCTGACGACTGCCGGCCGCTGCATCTTCAACGGTATCTGGGACAAGAGCCTCGGATTCTACAACGGCGTTGCCAAGAAGAAACAGCTCGGAACCCTCATTGCGGAAGCTTATGCGCACATCGGGCATCAGAAGACCGTCGAGCAGCTCGACCGCCTGAAAAACCTCGGTTACGAGTATGCGACTGTCGCCGGATTCTCCATCTCCATCGCGGATATGGTGGTTCCGAAACAGAAAGGCGAACTGATCGCGAAGGCCCGCGCCGAGATCGATAAGATCAACGACCAGTACAACAAGGGCGCTCTCACCCAGCTGGAACGTTATCACAATATCATCGATACGTGGACGAAGACCAGCAACGCGGTTGCCGAGTCGCTGTTCCAGGAGCTCGAAGGCATCAGCAAGAAGGAGATCAACCCGGTCTACTGCATGCTCGATTCCGGAGCTCGAGGCAGTAAAGACCAGATCCGTCAGCTTGCCGGCATGCGCGGACTGATGGCAAAACCGTCGGGCGATATTATCGAACGACCGATTCTGTCGAACTTCCGTGAAGGTCTCTCCGTTCTCGAATACTTCATCAGTACCCACGGCGCCCGCAAGGGTCTCGCAGATACCGCTCTGAAGACCGCCGACTCGGGCTATATGACCCGTAAGCTCGTCGACGTCGCGCAGGACATCATCTGCCGTGCGGAAGACTGCGGAACGATGAAGGGTATCTGGATCAGCGCAATCGTCGAAGGCGACGATGTGATGCTGCCGCTGAAGGCGCGTCTGATCGGCCGCTGCAGCGCCCAGGACATCCGCGACCCGATTTACGAAGACGGGCGTCTTCTGGTCAAAGCCGGACAGGAGTTCACTCCGGAGCTTGCGGACCTGATCGAGAAACGCAATATTCAGCGCGTTCTGATCCGCTCGGTGCTCACCTGCGAAATCGAACATGGCGTTTGCGTGAAGTGCTATGGCCGCAACCTCGCCAGCGACAGAATGGCGGAGATCGGCGATGCTCTCGGCATTATCGCCGCACAGTCCATCGGAGAGCCGGGAACCCAGCTGACCATGAGAACGTTCCACATCGGCGGTACCGCGACTTCCAAATACACCAAGCCGGAAATCATTGCGAAGACCGATGGAACGGTTCGTTTTGAAAACATCCGTACCGTTGAAAATGAACACGGCGAAACCGTTATAGTCAACAAGAACGGCTTCATTGTGATTTATGACGCCGCCAAGGCGAAAGAACTCGAGGAAAAAGCGCGCGAGCGTGCGAAACTCGAAGCGGAAGTCATCGGAGCGTTCTACAACCGCGACTACGATTACTGGGCGGACGCCGTCAAAGAGGCGGAAATCGACCGCTACACGGCCGAAGTCGGAGCGATCCTCTACAAGAAGGACGGCGAGAAGGTCAAGACGAACGACCGCATCGCGACGTGGGATTCCTCTCACCTCCCGATCATTGCGGAAGACGCCGGTACGGTGGAACTGCTTGATTTGATCGAGAACGTGACATTGAACCGCACGGAGCGCGGCGGCAACGAGGAAATCACCGTCATGCCCCACCGTGAAGACCTGCATCCGCAGATCGTCATCAAGGACAAGGCGGGCGAAGTTCTCTCCTACTATCCGCTGCCGGCCGGTGCGTTCATTATGACGAAGAAGGGCGCGAAGGTGCGTCCGGGCGTTGTCCTCGCACGTGTTCCGCGTCAGCAGCTCAAGAACAAGGACATCACGGGCGGTCTGCCGCGTGTTGCGGAATTGTTCGAAGCGCGCACCCCGAAAGAGGTTGCCGACATTGCGAAGATCGACGGTCTTGTCGAACTTGGAAAAGTTCAGCGCAGCCGCCGTCAGATCATCATCCGCGATCCGGACACCAACGAATTCGAGGAACACAGCATTCCGACGAACAAGCACCTGTTCGTCGCGAAGGGCGACTATGTGAAGAAAGGCCAGAAGCTGACCGGCGGATCGATTGTTCCGCAGGTGATGCTGTCGGTCTGCGGTTCCCAGGAGCTTCAGCGCTACCTGGTGAACGAAATTCAGACGGTTTACCGGTCTCAGGGTGTGGAAATCAACGACAAGCACATTGAGATCATCATCCGTCAGATGATGCAGAAGATCCGTATTACCGAGCAGGGGGCGACGCAGTTCCTTGCCGGTGAACAGGTTGACAAGTACGACTTCCAGCGTGCGAATGAAGAGGCGAGAGCCAAAGGACTCGCACCTGCGGAAGGCGAACCGGTACTGCTGGGAATAACAAAAGCCTCGCTGGAAACCGACAGCTTCATTTCGTCGGCTTCGTTCCAGGATACGACCCGTATTCTGACCGATGCCGCGACCTTGGGCAAGGTTGACTTCCTGCGCGGTTTCAAGGAAAATGTTATTACCGGACACCTCATCCCCGCGGGAACCGGCTCAGAGAAATTCCAGCGTCTCATGCCTGAAAAACTGGCGGAACCGCTTCCGCCGGAAATCGATGTTC
>URNE01000043.1 GCA_900549045.1 uncultured bacterium
CTCCAAGCTGAATCTTCCGGTTGAGGCGGACGAGGTGGAAAAGACGGTTGAAGAGGTGAAGGATCTTTTCCGGCAGTTCCGGAAAAAGAGAAAACGGAAATAAAAAGCGCGGGAGTTGATTCCCGCGCACACCCAGTTTCAGAGTCCGCCGACAAGCGGATGATCCAGAAACTGAACCGCCGGACGGCCGAGGTCGTCGTATTCAAACACTTCCACGATGTTTTTTCCCTTGCGCAGGAACGGAGCGGGAACGTACAGCGTATGGAACGGTCCGCTCTTGTCGTAACGCCCGAGGATGACGCCGTTGATCCGGCAGAATCCGCGGTTGCCGGCGGGAACGTACAGGAACGTGTCCGCCGGGACATCCGCAATCTCGAACTCCGCCCGGAAGAAGCCGATGTTATCCTTCACAGGAAACTCCGGAAGCGGCCCGTAGGCGACTTTCGAGGTGTCCTCCATCGGCATGGCGGAAGTCGTCCAGCCGTGCTGGAACTGCTGTCCGTTCAGAATCACGCCGTCCGTGATGCCTTTGCGATTGTGCTCGGTGTTGCAATAGAAGTTCGTGCGGCTCATGTTCTCGACGACGATCTCCAGCGTTCCGCCCTTTCCGGTTTCAACCATGAAGGATTCGTTGTCTTTCCAGAGATGTTTTACGAACTTGCCGTTGTAGAACACCCACGCGCGGTCGGCAAGGCCGACGACTTTAACCGGAAGAGTGAACGTCTGCGGCTTCAGGTGCGTGGTGTAACGCGCAAAACCGCAGTCCCCGCCGATCTCCTCCAGAGTCAGCGGACACGGAGAATTCGTTGAGTTGACGGAGAGCGCGTCCAGATTCGCCAAGAGCGGAGCGAATCCGGTCAGGGCGATTTCTCCGTACGCGGCCTTCGGTGAGTCCGGCGGAACAGGAGTGTCGAGCGAGAATTCGGGATTGAATTCTGCGAACAGCGGACGGTACATGCGGTAGAGCTCGCGGGTGTCGCCGGCCTCGCTGACCGGAGCCGCGGTGTCGTAGCTCGTGATGAGCTGGCTGTACCAGCCGTCGAGACTGAGCATCGCGCCGTTCTGGAAGCCGAAGTTTGTTCCGCCGTGGAACATATAGAGGTTGATATGCGCGCCCCATTCAAGAGCCTTGCGCAGATTTTCGACGATCAGGACCGGGTCGCGCGGACGGATCGGCTGTCCCGTGCTCATGTGCTGACCGTTCCAGTATTCCACGATGAACTGCGGCATATCGGGCTGTTCCGACTGGTTGAATTCCAGTTGCGGTACGGGATTTTCGCGTCCGCACATCAGGGTGCGCCAGACTCCGTCGGGCATTTCATTGGAAATGCGCGTGTCGCTGTCGCCGTCCGCCGCAATGATGACGTTCCGATAGCCGCTGTCGTCGACAAGCTTCTTCAGGAAGTTGTAGTAGACCATGTCATTGCCGTAGGAGGCGTAGCCGTTTTCGATCTGGAGCATGATGATGTTGCGGGTGTAGAACTCCTTCACCTGTTCAAAAACGGCTTTGAAATAACGTTCCACAAAGCCCATGTACTGCGGTTCGGAGCAGCGCAGACGCAGTCCCCTGACCGCGAGAAGCCATGCGGGGAATCCGCCGAACTCCCATTCGGAGCAGATGTACGGACCGGGACGCAGCAGGACTTTGATTCCGAGTTCATCCGCGAGTTCAAGAAATGCGCGGACGTCGAGCATGCCGGAGAAATCGAATTTTCCCGGAGTGCGTTCGTGAAGGTTCCACGGCATATAGGTCGCAACGGTGTTGAGTCCGCATGCCTTGAGTTTCAGCAGACGGTCGCGCCAGTACTCGCGCGGAATGCGGAAGTAGTGCATTTCGCCCGAAAGAATGCGGAACGGTTTGCCGTCGAGGAGAAATTGTTTATTCTTGATTTCAGTTTTCATCGTTTGCCTTTCAGTGATAAGTCGGTTTCATCCTCCGCTCGGAGAATGTAGTAAAGCGCGAAGTCCTGGTCGTTTGCCCACGGGTCGAAAAATTCGCCGCGCCGGGCGGGAGCGATTTCGGAACCGTCCGGATTCAGCATGGTTACCGAATACGGATGCAGATAGGCGCAGGACGCCGTGCCGTCCGGAAAGAACAGACACAGCAGATTGCGCAGAGTCTTTTGGGTCTGCATGCGGAGCGCGTCGTCGCCGGTTCCCTGCGCATGAAGGAGGGAAGCATAGGCGGAAAGACAGCTCCAGTAGTGAAGCGTATCGCCGTAGAGCGCCCGTTTGCCGAACCAGTAGTCGTCCCAGTGGCGGATCGGCAGATTGTTCCATTTGTGGTCGGGCTGGTCTCCGTTGAAACGCTTCAGAATTGCGGCGTGGTTCTTTGCCTCTTCAAGCAGCGCCGGATCCCGTTCAATGAGGTTGTAATACGCGGAAAGAATCGACAGTGCGGGAGTGACGATTGTCTGTTCGAATCGAACTTCATGCGGAGGATAGAGAATTCCGTTTGCGCGGATGTTTTCAACATGCGTCCGGACGAGTCCGGCTAGTTCGCGCGCCGTTTCGGTTTTGCCTGCGTCGCGGATCGCTTTGACGGCGTCGGAAAAGACGCTTCCGTTCGGATAGAACTTTGCTCCGCCTTTGCCGTAGTAATCGCGCATGGAGCGTTCAATCCGGACGAGGTAGCGGTCTTCTTTGTAAAGACGGTGCATCTCCAGCCAGAAGGTGATGAGCCACGGCGCGTTGTAAAGACGTTTGAACTTGGCGTTCTTGCCGATGTTGTTGCAGACTTCCCCCGTTTCGGTGTCGAAGACCTCGCGGAGAAGAAACTGTTCGAACAGCTTCAGCGATTTTTCCATTTCATCGTCGTGTTTCCGCTGGAGGCGTCGCGCGATGAGCAGTCCCATGCCGAACCGTTCGCGGCAGGCGTTGTGGTTGGCATTCGCATAGTCGAAATACGGCGCGTTTTCTTCGCAGTCGTAGATCAGATACGCGCCGCAGAGCGGGCTGCGCGGGTCGGTCATCTGCTGCTTGCGGATGATGAAGCGGATCCGGCGGTCGACAACCGTTTCCAGATCTTCCGAAACAAATCCGTTCGCACGGAAGACACGTCCGTTGATCCGGAATTCAAACTTGTGTTCTCCGGTTTTCTCCGGCGCATAATCGACAAGAACGGAACTGTCTTTGATGCGGAACGGAATTTTGTTTCCGTTGCAGAAAACTTCCGCCGTTTCCGGTTTTGCGCTGCATTCCGCCGTGACGCGGAACCGTTCATCCGGAAAGACGGTTTCCTGTTCAAATGAAAGATATGCGGAGTTCGGACGCTTCAGCAGTTCATGCTTGAACGCGCCCGCCGGAAACGCGGCGAGCTCCCACTCCAGAACCTTTGTTTCGCCCGGGAGAAAATGCGACGGCGCGGGATGCAGAATGAAATCTCCGCGGTCGTTGCTGATTTCCTTCGCAACACGGCGGACGCTGTACGAGTCAAGCGACCCCTGCATCAGAATGAGTGCGAGTTCGGTGTGGAATTCGCCCATTTTGAGCGCGTGAACATATGAGTTTTCTCCGCCGCACCAAATATGCGCATGACAGCGGCTTTTTTCGCAGGTTCCGGCATCGGTGTAGTTGTCGTTGAATGTGGCGAAGACACCGAGTTCGCCGCGCTGGAAATAGAGATCGTATGGGGCGGTGTTGCGGAAAATGAAGCGTTCCCGCAGAAAATCGCCGCCCATGCTGCGCTCAACGGTCAGCTCAAGGACGCCGCGGCGGTAGCGGGAAACGGATTTGCCGTCTTTCTGCTCCGCTCCGAGGAACTCCATTCCTGCGGGGACGCCCCAGGTGCCGAGCCCCTCGATCCAGTTCATGCGGTCGGCGTCGTTCTTGAGAACAAGCGATTTCAGACCTCCGTTGTCTGAATTGAATTCAACTGTGAATTTGCCGTTCTCCATTTTTTTCAATTCTTCCGCGTATGTGCCGGCAGCAAAACTCAATATCGCAAAGAGAATGCCTGTTTTCAACTTCATTCCGCACCGAAAACGTTTTTGACCGCCTGCAGAAATCCGTAGCCGTACTGCGTGTCGGGTTCGAGATACGCGCCTTCGGTCCACTCGTTCCAGCAGGAGATTTTGATCATCTGGCCGCGGGATTCATCGGAGGCGAGAATGTTTTTGGCAAACTGGAGTTCTTCCTGAAAGCGTTCCGGCGTGTTGTTGACGACCACCGGGCCGAACGGATAGTTGCGGTTTTCGAACATGTCCGACTGCACCGTGCGCGGGGAGGAATCCCAGCCGGTCAGAACGTTCGGGTTGAACGCGCACTTGAGATGCTTGTTGAACACAAGCGGAATGTAGTGGTTGTTCTTTGCCCATTTCGCATAGTCGGTCGCGGGGAAATCATCCTTGTAGCCCCAGCCGTACGAGGTGATGCTGTCGACTGTGAGGGTCTCGATGAAGTGATTGATTTCGGTGAAATCGTGTTCCGGCGATTCGAGAGCGCGCCAGACATTCGGGAGCGCTTCGAAGACGGTGGAGATGTGCAGTTTGCCGAGCCCCGCCTTTTCGACTTTATCGCGGAATTCGCGGATGAGCGCGGCGGCGGTATCGAGTCCGCCGACTTCTTCAACGAGTGCGCCGAGACGGTAGAGCATGAAGTAGAGCGAGCCGTCGGGAAGACGCAGATAGTTCGGTTTCCCGAGGAAATTTTTGATGCAGTAGTCCGTGCAGTCGCGGAAGGTTTTGGGATCGACTGCGCCGCTCCAGTTGATTTCCGCCGGTTTCCAGTAGCTTCCGGGATGCGCGTAGATCGGGTTGTGATTCGCCCACATGATGGCGAATTTGATATCTTCGCAGTTCGGCGCTTTGAGGAAGCCCTCTTCGAGTGCGCGGTGGCGGTACGGGCCGTCGGAGAACCAGTACCAGTCCCAGATGAACGCATTGATCCCGTAGGCTTTTGCGGCGGAGATTTTCTGTGCCATGACATCGGGTTCGGATTCATCCTGATATCCCCAGAGGGGGACTTTCGGCTGCTGATGTCCGGGGAAACGTGGCGTGGCGTACTGCGCGACGCGCCATTCGGTCCATCCTTTTCCGTGGAGTTCTTCGACGCGCGGGTCGCAGTGCCAGTTCGGGAAGTAGTAAGCTGCAACAACCGGTTTCTGTTTCATGATGAGAGTTCCTTTCTGTCAGCGTTCCAGTTCGTAAGCGAAAACCGCTTCGGGGAACGCAAAGTTGTCAAGATTCAAAATGTTTTTTCCGTTTTCTTCCGTCACCGGGAGTGATCCGATGCGCTCACCCGCGCAATTCAGGGCATAAGCTTTCCATTCGCCTTTGAGATTCAGGGCAACTTTTGCGATTCCGTGCTGAGCAAGGAAGGGCGCTTTGCCCCAGTTCTCCAGACGGTCGCAGTCTTTGGTTGCGAACTCCATGCCGGTCGCCTGGGTGTTGGTGAGATGAATCAGAGTGAAACGCCGGGCTTCGGCGAGAGTCTGCGCATCCACGGGAAGCAGAGCGAAAACTCCGAAGTCGTTTTTATTTTCGACGGAGAAATTTTTGCCGTCGAGTTTCCGGACGGTTCCGGTTGCGAGCACTTCTCCGCCCGGTGCGGTGACGCGGAAGGTTTTCTGTTTGCGGATGAGTTCAATCTGACCTCCGGGCGCGGTGAAGCGTCCGGTTTTCGCATCATAGCATCCTTTCGGGAGCAGACCGGCTTTGAGCAGATTGTCAATCAGATCTTTTTTCGCCGGAAAGGTTTTCTGTGATTGAGCGGAGCCGATGCCGAGATTGATCAGCGCGGCGTATTCCCCTTGTGCGGGGAGTTCTGCGACGAGTCCGATCTGAGCGAGGAACCCGAGGTCGTTGAACGGAAGCGGGCTCTCCGTGTCGCCGTCTTTGCGGAACGGTTCGGTCGCGATTCCGGCGAAGCGTGTTTCCGCCGGACGGATTCCGGCGTTCAGGAAGAGCTGTGCGCCGATTCTCTGCGAATACGCCTTGACCGGGTCGTTGGTGATGTCAAAGAATCCTGCCGTGTGGGTCGGCTTCTGCGCATACGGCAGCCAGTGCGCGTAGGCAAACGGGAAGAGGGCGTCCCAGTTCTGAAATGCTCCATATGCCGCCATCAGCGCGGGACCGACGGCGCGGTAGAGGTTCGGATTCGCATATCCGAATTCAGTCACCGTGAAGCCTTTGCCGTACAGACGGGACGGGAAGAGGCGGCCGGGGATTCCGGCGAGCGCGCCGAGCACATTCCGCTGGTCTGCAAGAACCGGAAGTTTCCAGGGCGTTTCCGCAAAACGGGGATGATCCCAGTAGCCGTGGTTGTCGACGAAGTCATAATGTCTGCGGTCGGCGGAAAGCGTGAGATTGTTGCGGTAGTTCTGATCGGAAAGAAGCGTGCCGCATCCGATTTCCCGCAGAGCCGCCTTCATCTCTTCGAAGCGCGTGACGGCGCGGAATGAGATGAACTGCTCAAAGCTCTTGTCCGGATTGGATTTCTTCCATTCCGCGAATTTCTCCCGGTACATTTTTTCGCTTCGCGGAGTTGCGCCCCAGACGCGTCCGGGATTCGCCTCGTTGACGAGCGAAAGGGTGATGAGTGCGGGATCGTCCTTCAGCGCGAGCCCCGTGTAGGGGTTGACATGTCCGAGAAATTCGCCCGCCCAGCGTTTCCATTCATTGAACACGCGGTCGTCGATATAGAACAGCGCTTTGTATTCGCGCACGTTCGAGATTTTCCCCAGATCGCCGAGCTCCGGCGCGGAGATGTTGTTGCGCGAGACGTAAATGTCCGTGGTGTAATAGATTCCGCGTTTTTTCAGACAGCTCGCCAGGTAGTCGAACTTGTCCATGTTCACGGCGTTGAGCCGGTCCGGAGCTTTCCCCGTGTGGTCGAAAAGCACGTCGTCGTGATGATGAAACCGGATGATGTTGAAGCCGAAGCTTGCAAAACGGTCCGCCATTTCCTCCGCGAGTTTTTTGTCGGGGATCTGACTTGTTCCGACCAGATTCGGTCCGTAGAAGCGGACGGCCTTTTCCGGCCTGTCGCGGAAAACGAAATTTCCGTTTGCATTGCGGATGACCGGTCCGTATTTGCCTGCGGGAGCGTCAAGTTTCGCAGAAAAATCCAACGCGCTTCCGTGCTTGACATTGTGCGTATAGGTGAACGTTTTCCAGTCCTGATTCGCTTGGGCCTTGTAGGTGGATTTTGTGACGGAGCCGAGCTCTTTTCCGAACTCTCCTGTTTTGCCCTGCCGGATGCGCAGACTGATTTTCGATTTCTGAATTCCTCCGGTGTACGGCGTGTATCCGAGCCGGATATTGAATGTGGAGCCATCCCATTTGCGGTCGTCCTGAACGTGCAGATAATAGTTGCCCTCGATCAGAATTTCTCCCTTTTTGACGGGGATGCGGAAGCGTTTTGCGCTTCCCGCATAGAGCGCTTCCTTTGTGAACTCTTTCGGGAACTGGTAAATTTTCCCGTCGACTTCAAACGAGGCTCCGCGGTAGCGGGAAACCGGAAGCAGAGAGTTGAGACAGAACGGTTTGACAAGAGTTCCACGTTCCATTTCAACGGAGCTGACAACCCGTTCCTCTCCTTCGAGAGCGAGCGCGAGCTTTCCGGAGGTCCCGTTTGTGAATTCCATCTGGAAGAGCACGCCGTTTTCCGATTTGATCCTTTTGAAAATCTGCCGGTCGACTGCTGGCTGCAGACCGTGCCAGTTTTCGGTGTAGGTCGTCGGAGTTGCGCGCCAGCCGTCGAGCTCAATATTGCCGTTGTCGAGCAGTTGCAGATTCCCGGCGGAGAGAAGTCCGGAGGCTCCGGCAAGCAGAAGAAACGTTGTGATTTTTTTCATGAAGAGACCTCAGTTTTGAGCCGTGTTGTTAAGAGAGCCGAGTTCTTTTCCGAACTCTCCGGACTTACCCTGGCGGATGCGCAGGCTGATTTTCGATTTCTGAATGCCGCTTGTGTACGGGGTGAAGCCGAGCCGGATATTGAATGAGGAGCCGTTCCATTTGCGGTCGTCCTGTATCCGCAGATAGAAATTGCCTTCGATCAGGATTTCCCCGTTTTTTGAAGGAATGCGGAAGCGTTTGACTGTTCCTGCGTATATTACGGTCTTGTCGAATTCCTTCGGGAAATGACCGATTTTGCCGTCGGCTTCGAATTTCGTGCCTTCGTAAGCATCCACCGGGAGAAGTGTGTTCAGACAGAAGGGTTTAGCCAGAGTTCCGTTTTCCATATTGACGGAAGCCGTTGCGTTTTCTTCATTCTCCAATGCAAGCGCAAGTTTTCCGCTGACGTCGCCGGCAAAATTCATCTGAAACAGAACGCCGGATTCCGAATCGATTTTTTTGAATACCTCACGGCTGGTTGTCGGCTGAAGCGCCTGCCAGGATTCCGAGTAAGTGGTCGGGGTTGCGCGCCAGCCGTCAAGCTCGAAGTAGCCCTTGTCGTTCAGTTGCAGATCCCCGGCTGCGAGAAGTCCGGAAACTCCGGCAAGCAGAAGAAACGTTGTGATTTTTTTCATGATGCAGTTCCCTTTGATGAGTTATTCTCTTGCCCAGAAGAGTTTGAAATTGCCGTAGAAGGCGCTGGATGTGCAAGCCGGATAGTAGTCGCGATGATTGACGACGTGTCCATCTGCAAATGTGTGGTTTGCAGTCAGTCCCGGGTGACGATAGGAGATATGTCCCGCATTTGCATTGTCGGGTGTTGCAAGGGTGTATTCATATCCCTTTTCGCATTTCATATCCGCATAAAGAAGCTTTTCGGACGGGCGTTTCAGTTTTGTGAGCCAACGGTTGTTTTTCAATGTAGCGCTCCAGTCTGCGATCATATAAGCATTGATTCCGATTGCCTGATTCCCGACTTTATGGTATTGGTACGGGGCAACGGAAGGACATTGCATCGAGGGATCCGCCGGTTTGTAAAGAGCTTCCGTTCCGCTTCCGCTGACAATGGTAAGGAACTCAGCGTCGCGGGTAATCGGCTTTTTGGTGATATAACTCCAGAGAATACTGAGTTCCGACGGGTTCAAAGAACCGATCTGATGTTTGATCGGCAGACATCCTTCGTTGTCGTTGGCATACATCTGTGTGTAGAGACCGAGCTGTTTCTGATTCGAGGTGCAGGAGATCGCTCTGGCTTTTTCTCTTGCGGAGTTCAGGGCGGGCAGGAGCATGCCGGCGAGGATTGCGATGATCGCAATTACCACAAGGAGCTCTATAAGGGTGAATTTGCAGGGTTTGCGTTTGCGGAAGAAGATGGTTTTGTGCGTTTTCTGATTTGTGTTCATTTCTGTTCAAGCCTTTTTGTTTGCTTTTGTTTCTGTTCGGTCGGATTGCTGCGATGATTTTTTCTGAGTGAGTCCTCCGTTTGTTTTCTTTTTGTTTTCAATGAGTTTTGTGGGCAGAAGGGTGAGAAGACGCGGCTGTTCGCGCAGAAGCGGACGGTTCCGCAGGAAGAACGCGGCGAAATCCTGAAGGCGGTCCACGTCAAAGTCGATATAGGCGTCCAGCTTCGGGCTCTCTTCGAGTTCGCGGATGCGGGTGATGTATGCGGGATTGTTGAACATCAGACAATAGGTTTTCGCCTTGTCGCGCTTCAGCAGCGGGGCGAGAATCACCCAGGGTGCGCCGTTCTGGTAAAAATAAGCGTCGTAATCCAGCTTGTGTTCCGCATAGAGACGGGGAAGTTCGCGCTCGTCCTGATAGCGGATCAGGTCGCAGCGGACCTGCGGGTAATACGCGGCGGCGTGTCCGTAGAAAATCGCCGCGCGTTCCGCGGAATCGGTCTGCAGAGTGTTCAGGAAAACCGCGATTCGCCCGAACTTGCGGCAGAGAAAATCCGCCGCATCCCGCGTGCCGCCGAGGTTGTCCGCCGCGATATTCAGCTCCGCTTCGCGCGAATCGGGGCAGAAGAGACCGACGCGGTAGATTGCGGGATTGATGTCGCGCGCAATCCGGAACCAGTCGCCGTTGTCGCCGGAGAAGATGACCGCATCGGCGTCTTCAAGTTCTTTGCGGAGTTTTGCCGGATGCGAGCAGGAGGTTGTCTTGACGGTCCGGTAATTTTCCAGTTTCAGCCGTTCCAGAACCTTGTCCGCGAGGCGTTCGGCATAGAGGTTGTCAATAGAGACGTCAACCACGATTTTTTCCGTTGCGGTCCGGTTTTCGACCATGTATCCGTGGATGTTGAGAAGACGGACCAGCGCTTCCCGCGTGGCGGGTTTGACGCACGGATCGCCGCGCAGCACCCGGAAGAGAGTTCTCCGGGAACAGCCGCTCTGTTCCGCAAGCGCTTTCAAAGTCGGTCTTTTCATGAATGTCTCCTGTCGTTTCTGTTAATTATACTCGAAAACAGAAAAAAAACAAGAGGGGGAAAGAGATGATTTTTGTCTCTATAGTGCCAAACGGCGTGAGGCCTCAAACAGTCCCGGGGCGGCGGAAGCCGTGGTGAGCCAGCAGGGAATCAAGCCAGCGGGAGAGGCTGTCAAGATATTCCGGGGCGAGCGCAGGCGGTTCCTCTTCTCCCTGCGACGCGGCGAGGAGATGCGCGAGGAGTTCCTCCTCGTTCGTTCCCTCCGGTTCCGGAACAAGCCCGTTTTCGTTCAGAAAAGCCAGTTTGAGCAGCATTTTGCGTGGTTCCGCCGCGCTCCCGGCCGCATAATTTTCCAGAAGAATCCGGAATGCACGGTAGGTCTGCGGTGTTTCCAGCATCGGACGCGTGTTTGTCTGAAGAAACGCGGAAAGA
>URNE01000044.1 GCA_900549045.1 uncultured bacterium
CATGAAACATCACCGGAACAGAAAAAACAATTCATGCTGCAAACGTAAATTCAACAGATTCACGCTTGTAGAGCTCCTTGTGGTAATTGCCGTCATCGCTATCCTTGCGGGTCTTCTTCTGCCTGCGCTCACCAGAGCGAGAGACAAGGCAAGAGAGATCTCCTGCGCCTCCAATGTCAAGCAGATCGGTTCCGCGCTGATTCTGTACGCCGGAGATTCGCAGGATTATTACCCGTCGGTCGTCGACAGCGGAAGCGAAGGCCTCTATCTGGAAGACCGGATCGGCTCCTATCTGAACCGTCCGCTTCAGACGAACTCGAACCGCGCGAAACCGATGTATACGCAAAGCAGCGTCTGGTTCTGCCCCGGCTACGATGTCGTCGCGCCGAGCGCACCGGGAGTGAGCTACGGCAACAGCTATCTCTTCACCATCGAGCAGAGCATCTGGTATGCGGCAGGGAATTACACGGCGCAAGTCAAAGGCAGCGCCTACTTCGCAAAGAAGCTGGATGAAAGCCCGTACTGGCTCCCGTTCCGTCCATTTGAACTCAACAGCAATGTCGCGATCATGACCACGGGGAAACCGGTTGAAAACCAGTACGCCTCCATCCGCGGCACGCTGGACCAGAGCGGAGCCAAGACCTCCCCGCGGATTTCGCAGGATTACTATGTGAACGACTCAAAGCGCCTGGATCTTGTAAAGTACAGCGCTCCGCATGACGGACGTTCCAACTTTCTGTTCGGCGACGGGCATGTAAGTTCCCGTTCCTATAAGACAACTATCAAAATCAAACAGTACGGCACGGAAGCCTACTACAACTGGATCGGATTCTGACATGAAAAAACTCCTCACACTTCTCTCTCTCGCGGCATTCTCGCTTTCCGCGCAAAATCTCATTTTCAACGGGGAACTGGAGCTCGGAACCGACGGCTACGCCTACCGCACCATTCTGCGTCCGGACACAAACCCGAAACTCGTCTACACTCCGCTCGAAACGGCGGGGAAAAAGGGCGCGAAATTCCTGCTCGTCCGCTCTCCCTTCGCCGAACGCTTCGAACTCTATCTCAAAGAGTTTCCGCTGAAACCGGATACGGATTACACGCTCCGTTTCAAGGCGAAATGCAGCGTCGCCGGACAACCCCTCCGGATCAACATCTCCCGCGTCTCCCTGCGGAACGGGAAACTCGACTGGAACGGATTCGCAAAGACTTTTACGCTCGGAACCGAGTGGCAAAACATCGAATTCAAATTCAACTCAGCCCGCCGCACCGACGGGTTCGCGCATCTGTTCCTGACCGGACAGGATCAAAAGGAGAACCCCGTTGCGGATTTCTCGTTTGATTCCTTTGAGCTTTTCGAAACAAAATCGACTCCGTACGACAGCGTTCAAATCGCAGTTTCCGCTCCGGATTATCTGGTTGTCTCCGAATCCGCCGCCCCCATTGCGGTCACCGCGAAAGCCGCGAACTTCACCCCCAAAACGTTCGAAGGATCCATGACCGTTTCCGCAATGGACGACACCACGGGAAAAAATGTTTGCCAGACAGAAATCCCCGTCAAGCTTGCGCCGGGAGAAATCCGCGAATTTCACACGGCGATTCCGCTGAAATACGGCTGCTACACGCTCAACGCCGCCCTCCCCGGCGTTCCGGAAAACGCGGTTCTCCCCGGAAGCGTCGCAGTAGTCGGAAAGTACACAGCGTCCAAACTCAACTTCGACAAGGATTTCTGCGTCAGTCTGAACGGAGGACTCGACTGCAGCGGATATCCGAAATACAAAACCGACGGTTATCTCACCTTCAACGCGCCCGTCGAACGGCGGCTGGAGCTTCTCGCAAAGATGGGATGCCGGATGCTCCGCGAACATGACGGCGGATACGAAAGCACCGCATGGTGTCTGCTCGAAAAAGAACGCGGAAAACTGGATTTCTCGCATCTCGACCGCGGAGTCGACCTCATGCGGCGTTACGGAATCGAACCGTTTGCATGTCTCGGACGCATCAACTTCCTGCGTCCCAAACCGGATCAGATTCACTGGTGGAGCAAAAAATGGCCGGACTGGCTCGACCCGCTCTGCAAGGAAGCCGAATACGCTCCGTACAACTGGGGTCCGGTCAAAGGACGCGTCTTTCTTCCGCCGCTCGAACTCTGGCGCACATACGTCCGCAATGTTGCGACGCACGCAAAAGGGAAAATCCGCTACTACGAGCTCTTCAATGAACCAAACGGCGTCATGAGCGCAAAAAGCTATTTCCCGTTCATGAAAGCGACTTATGAAGAGATCAAAGCCGCCGATCCGGACGCACGTGTCGTCGGGCTCTCCGTTACGGAAGATTTCGGCGTGAAGACCGGACAGTTCGTGAAGGAGATGCTTCAGGCGGGCGGGGCAAAATACATGGATATCGCCTCGTTTCACCCGTACACGAGCCGTGAACTCAGCTCCATTGCTCCGGCGGATGCAATGATTGCGGAGTTCCGCCAGCTCTTCGCCGAAGCGGGCGACAGAAACAAACCGATCTGGAACACGGAACTTTACTACACGTTCGACACGCCGGTCCGAGACGGAGCGTATCAGGGATTCGCAAAACCGCATCACATCGCGGCACGCTTCCTGACCGACCTCGGCGAAGGCGTCGCGCAATCCAATTTCCTGAACTTGGACCGAGTCTGGAAACGCCGTCTGATTCCGAACCACGATTTCGGGACGAACATGGAACTGGTTCCCAACGGATGCTACGTCGCCTTCAACGCGCTCGCCCGTTTCTTTGAAGCCGCGCGCCCCGTGTCCAAACACCGTTTTGCAGACAGCGTGATCGCATACGGATTCCGCAAAAACGGCAAGCCGGTCGCCGCGGTCTGGAACTACGGCAAACGCGACGGCATCAGCATCGATCTTTCCGGATTCGAAGTGTTCGACCTGTTCGGCAATCCTCTGAAGAGCGGCGAACTGCCCTGCGAAGCCGCACCGTACTACCTGCGCCCCGGAACGCTTTCCGACACGGCATTCTTCGCAAAACTCGCAAAGCTTCCCGTGAAAATCGACCGCCCCGTCGTCCCCGTTGACCTGGTCCGTCTCGCCGGCGGCGCCGTTTACGGCACATTGTTCAACCAGTCGGCCGATCCGGTTTCAGGCGTCGTCGGATTCCGCGGCGGCGGACTGACGGCAAAGCGGGCAACAGAATTCTTCATCCCCGCAAACAGCTCCATCCCGGTCGCAATTCCGGTCCGGGAAGCGAATGCAAATGAAAAGCCGCGTCTGCTGCTCTATGTCAACGGAGAACGGAACTCCACACCCGTTGTCTCCATACCCGTCACACTCATCCGCAACGAATCTGCGGAAGCGGGGAAAACGCAGACCATCGGAAAGACCGGAGATTTCGGCGGGATCTGGAGCATCCGGAAAGAACAAGACGAACTCATCTTCGAACTTTCCGTCGACGACTCCACCGACTCCGGCAGCAACGCCGCCGGACGCTATCCGTGGGAACAGGACTGCGCCGAACTCTTCTTCGACTTCTCGCCGTTCCTGCTCCGTCCAGGCCACCCGCGCGCCTATTCCGATGACACGGTCCGCGTGTTCCTGCTCCCCCGTCTCGCAAAAGAGCGGACGCTCGTCTGGAGCGCATCGAAACAAAACATCCGCGCCGATTACCGCAACACGAAGTCCAGCTACTCCGTCACGCTCCGGATGCCATGCAAATCCGGAGCCATCGGTTTTGCGCTGAAACTCAACGACGCCAAACCGGGGGCGAAAACACACCGGGAACTCCGCTGGACAAGCGGCTCCGACACGCACAACGACCGTACACAATTCAATATCGTCTATCTGAAAGGAGACAACAAATGAACAAACTGAACATCCTGCTTCTCGCCGCAGCTCTGTTCCCCGCGCTCTCCGCCGACGAATTCCGCGCCGCGAAACCGTGGCACGAAACAGCAAAAGGGACCTATTCCATCAATTACCCCGGCAAAGGCTGGCCGATGCTCGAACGCTCGCTCGAACTCAAACCGGAAACCTTTTACCGCGTCACACTCGAAGCCCGTTCGGAAGGCGGGACTCCCGCCTGCAATCTGATTTTCCGGCGCGGAGACGGCGTTACTGTATTCAATTCCATCATCCCCACGTCCGACTGGAGCCGTCAGACCTTCTGGTTCTACAGCCGCAATGCAAAAACCGCGAAGCTTCAATGCTCATTCGACCCGAAAGGCGGCGCGGGAAAGATTGCGGTCCGCGACATCAGGACCGAAGAAGTTTCCGATCCGGCTTCCGGGAATGTCATGCCGGACGCCGATTTTGAGCAGAACTCAGCTCCGCTCTTCTGGCGGGCGCACCGCAAGGGAACCGTCGCGCCCGTTCTTGCGGAAAGCGGAGATTTCCTGACCGGAGTCCGGAGTCTGCAGTTCACCTCCGGAGGAAACAGCGGAATCATCTCCGGCAAAATCCCCGTCGTCCCGGGCAGGACCTATCGTCTTTCCTTCTGGGCGAAGGCGAGCGCACCCGCCGGGCTGACGGCGGAGTTCAGCCTCTGGGATCCGGCCGGCAACCACAAGCCGCAGCATTTTCATTCCGGAGCGCAGGTCAAAATCGACTCCGGCTGGAAGAAATACGAAGTCGCCATTCCGATACCTTCCGACGCCGGAACTTATCCCGATCTTGCCGAGCGCATGGGCTCCATCACCTTCGGGACCTGGAACGGACCCGAAGTTCAGTTTCTGATCGACGACGTTTCTTTCCTCGCGCCGTAATTTCCGGACAGAATCATTGCGCAAGCCAGCTCCGCGCGCCCGAAAGAATCATCTGCATCGCCGTTTCCGCATGCAACGCAAAGATAGAACGGAAAAACTCTCCGGTACATTGAAAAAAATTTTTCGCATGGTATATTTCCATTTCAAACGAAAAGGAACAGAACATGACGATCATAAAAAATTTCCCGTACATTCTCCACGGAGGCGACTGGAACCCCGACCAGTGGCTCGAACATCCTGAAATCATCGATCAGGATTTTGAACTCATGGACAAGGCGCACTGCAACACCTTCTCTCTCGGGATCTTCTCCTGGGGACAGATTGAAGTCGAAGAGGGGAAATTCGATTTTTCCTGGCTTGATTCCGTCATGGACCGCTGCGCCAAACGCGGGAAAAAAGTCTTTCTCGCCACCCCCTCCGCCGCCCGCCCCGGATGGATGGGTCTGCGCTACCCCGAAACCGCTCTCGCCGACGCGAACCGCGTGCGCCGCCCGTGGATGACCCGTCAGAGCGCCTGTCACAACTCCCCCGTCTTCCGCGAAGGGGTCCGGCGCATTGACAGCAAACTCGCCGAACGCTATGCGAATCACCCCGCGCTCGGCGGATGGCACATCAGCAACGAATACTGTGCGGTCTGCTACTGCGAACGCTGCATCGCCAAATTCCATGATTTCCTGAAACAGCGCTACGGCACGCTTGAAAACCTCAACCGCGCCTACTGGTCCGCATTCTGGAGTCATCATTTCACCGACTGGACGCAGGTCAACCCGACCGATGAAGCCGTCGACATCGCCCGTCTCGACTGGATGCGCTTCACAACCGAAAACATCGTCGATTTCATGCGCATGGAAAAAGCAGCGATCCGGGTGTTCTCCGACAAGCCCGCTTCCACCAATATGATGGGCACTTTCGGTCCCCTCGATTACTGGAAAATCGCCGCGGAATGCGATTTCATCGGCGACGACTGCTATCCGGACTGGTACATCGGCGATGTTGAACGCGAAGCCGCCCGTTTCGCATTCCTCCACGACATGCACTACACCATGCAGGACAAGCCCTTCATTCTCTTCGAAACCTGCCCCGGCTTTCCCAACTACCACACTTACACCAAGATGCGCCGTCCCAACGAAATGGTCCGCGAAATGCACCTCGCGCTCGGACACGGTTCCGACGGAACCATGTATTTCCAGTGGCGCAAGAGCCGCGGAAACGCGGAAAAGATCCACGGAGCTGTCGTCGGACACGACGGCACCGATCAGTCGCTCGTCTTCAAGACGGTTGCCGACTACGGCGCACATCTCGAAAAAATCGCGGAAATCGTCGACTCCCGCCGCAAGCAGGAAACCGCCGTTCTCTTCGACTGGGAATCGCTCTGGGCGCTCAACGGCACCTGCGGTTACGGCGGCGGCTCCGTCAAACGCTATGAAAAGACCGTCGACCAACACTACCGCGCACTCTTCAAACACAACGCCGACCTCGCGGTCGTCAACGGCGACTGCGATTTCTCGAAATACAAACTCCTCGTCGTCCCCATGCTCTACATGGTCAAAAAAGAGACCGCCAAGCGCATGAAGGAATATGTCCGCAACGGCGGAACACTCGTCATGACTTACCTTTCCGCTTATGTGGACGAAAACAACGCCTGTTACTTCGGCGGCAACCCGGGCGGTAAAGAGCTGCGCGAACTCTTCGGAATCTGGAACGAGGATATCGACGGGCTCGAACCGCAGGTCAGACAGTCGTTCGACCTCGACGGCAAACGCTGGGATGTCGAGGATTACGCAGAATATCTGCACGCCGAAGGCGCGGAGGTTCTCGCGACCTTCAATTCCGAATTCTACGCCGGCTCCCCCGCGGTCACAGTGAACCGTTTCGGCAAAGGCAAGGCGTTCTACATCGGAGCCCGCACCGGGCTCGACTTCCTTGTGGAGTTCTACGGGAAACTGATGAACGGATGCGGCATCGCGCCGGTTCTTCCGGACGTTCCGCAGGAACTCGCGGTCAGCCGCCGCATCGCCGCGGACGGAACGGAGTATTATTTCGTTCTCAACCTCACGCCGGAAGAGCGAGAGTTCGTCCTGCCCTTCCCGATGGAAGACATCTGGAACGGCGGAAGGGTTTCGCACCTCGTTCTCCCCGGTTCGGGCAGCACCGTGCTGAAAAAAGGAGCCGGTCCGCTGAAATGATTCAGTTTGACCTGAAACGCCGCTGGGTCTGTTTCCTGACCGGAATCACGCTCAGCGGCTTCGGAGTCGCAATGACGACGCGTGCGGGAATCGGCACGACCCCGATCTCCAGCGTCCCATACGTTCTTTCCATGATCTCTCCCCTCTCCATCGGGATGTGGACTCTGCTCATGAACGTCTTTTTCGTCCTGATTCAGTGGTTGATCCTCCGGAAGGAGTTTCCGCGTCATCAGCTGCTCCAAATCCCGGCGACTTTCCTTTTCGGCATGATCATCGACCTCGGGATGTTCGTATTCCGCCCCCTGGTTTCCGATTTCTACCCGTATCAGATTCTGATGCTCATCGGAGGCTCCGCCCTGCTGGCCGCCGGAATCGCGCTTCAGGTCATGACCGACCTGCTGTGTCTGCCCGGCGATGCCATCGTCAAAATCGTTTCGGAAAAGCTGCGCTGGAACTTCGGGAAGCTGAAAATTTCATTTGACGTTACGCTCACGACAACCGCAATCGTAATTTCCCTGGTTTCGCTCTCCGCACTCCGCGGCGTCCGCGAGGGAACGGTTGCCGGAGCGTTCTGCGTGGGTACGCTGGTGGCGCTCCTCATGCCGCACCTGCGCTTCGCAAGGAAGCTCTGCTACGTAAGGAAATAATCCTCTCAGGAGCGCGGGGGAAGAATGAACATGATGCGTCCGCTCCCCCGTATCCCGCACGTATCCAGCGAATACGGCAGCAGAAAGCTTTCCCCGCGCCGGACCGCAAGTCCGTTCACCGAGGCGGAGCCTTCGCAGACGACGCCGATGCGGAACATGCGGTCGCTCAGATCCAGTTCCCAGCCGTCGCGGAACGCAAGTTCTTCCACGGCGAAATATCCGCACGCTTCAAACGGGATCAGACTCCGCAGAGCGCCGTTTCCCCGCTCTTCCACGAGCTCCGCCTCAGGAGAGCAGAGCGCACGGATTTCCGCCTCGCTCCGGGGTGTGAAGTCAAACAGCGACATGGCGTCCGCCGGAGCGATTCCGGCGAACCGCTGTTTTTCATTGAGCTGAACTCCGCAGCAGCTGATCTCCGGAACAATCACCAGATCGCTCGGCTCCATGACCTCGACCATCGTCACACCGGGCCCGATCGCATGGGGAAGCCCTCCGCGGATCACAATGACGTCGCCCGGACGGACCGCGATTTTATTCAGCATTCCGAGTCCGGTTTTATATTCGCCTTCGAGGGATTCGCGGACAAACGTCTCTTTGTCGAGTTTTTCATTGAACCCGACCAGCAGGTAGGGCGTCTCTCCGTTGATTTCGCGAGTCGCGAGCACAAGCCACGCCTCCGTTTTGCCGTAATCGGCGTTGAAAAACTTCTTTGCATCCGTCCGGCTCGGATGAACCTGCATGGGAAGCTGTTCCGCCGAGTCCAGCAGCTTGGTCAGAACCGCGGGCGTTTCCCCGTACCTTGCAAGGTGCGCGGGACCGAGGATCACCTCCGCATGCACGTGCAGGAATTCGGGGAACGAGTGCACAGCGCCGTCGTATTCGATCTTGCCGATGCCGTGTCCGGGCGAATGGTAAGCGCGTCCGTTGCCCTCGATGCACGACGCGATCCAGTTTTCCGGGAAACGGGTATCCGCAGGCTCCGGATTCCCGCACAGACGGTCGATGCCGCTCCCTCCGGTGTAGAGCCGGAGGACGCGGTTCGGAAGGAATTTGAACGGTTTCAGCATTTATTTCATTCTTTCAAGAATCAGCAGAATTCCGGAGTTCATCTCCATCTTGAGCGTTCCGTTTTCAAACTGGACCGCCGCGGGATCATCCGTCTTTGCGGAAACGATCTTCCAGCCGGAAGCGACAGCCGGTTTGCCCGTATAGCTTTCAAGGCCGCTGTTGACCAGCAGAACCGCAACGCGGTTTTCGCTGAACGCATGTTCCGACTCAAGCACATAGCGCGAATCTGTTTTGACCAGCAGCTCCTTCCGGAGAACGGTTTCATAGATTTTCCACGCTTCGCCGTCGTAATGCCCCGGGGCGTCATACGCGAGACGCTCCATCGGGAACCCGAGCGTGTAGACCGTGCCCTTGCCGTACCGGTTGCGGAAGAAGCAGGGGTTGCCCTCCGCATCCGCGGCAAGGACTTCCGCCGTCAGCGCACGGAACTTGACGTCGACCGGACGCGGCATCGTGACTTCAAAACCATTGAATCTGTACGTCATCGAACCGGAGGAGACGCGGCGCGAGAGGACTTCCATTCCGCAAACCTCATTCGTGCGGGCAAGATAAGTGTCGTCCCACGCGAGGAACAGGGTCGCGCCGTTGCGGACCTTCGCGAGGAGCTCCTCCCAGCGGCGAGTGGTCAGCATCGCACGCGCTTTCGCGGACGGGATGAAGTAGAACTTCGCATCGCGGATCGGCTCCTCCGGCGACTGGTATTCCGGAATGATTCCGGCCTGTCGCGCAAAAACGTATGAGCTGTGCACCAGATCACGGTTGCAAGCAAGGAAGACCGCATCGGCTTTCGCCTTCGGAAGCGCGGGAAAATCCAGCGATTTGAGGAATTTTCCGAACGCAGCAATCTTCTTCGCGCCCGGCTGCGGAGTGCGGTCGGAACGGAAAACGCCGTGTTCCACACCCGGCCAGTTCCAGTCATAGGGGGATATGTCAAGCTGTTCCTGGTCGAACGCGCACCACCAGAGCATCCCGCGTCCGTTCGACGCCCAGAGATTCCAGAGCAAGCCGCGCTGATACATGGCAAGACGGTCAAGCGAAACCGCCATCGGCCGCCAGAGCCCGTGCTCTTCCACAAACGACGGCTTCCCGGCGACCTGCTCCAGTCCGGAATTGTGCGCGGCGCAATAGGTGAGGTTGCGGAGCGAATTGAATTCCTCGATTCCCGCCTTGCTCCACATGTTGTAGGGATGAACGGAAACGTAATCGGAGAGCTTCGCCGTCGTCGCGCTCACCCACGGATTCTCCTCCGCGGTTATATTGAGTCCATTCACCCCGATGACCGGACGCGACGGATCGGCGCTGCGGATCGCGGTATGGATGTAGCGCAGCCAGAATTCCGCCTGGGCGGAATTTTTCACCGGCCCGAGGCAGTGGGTCTCGTTGCCCGATTCCCATGCGATGATCGCGGGATGATGTTTCATGCGGCGCACAAAATAATCGATGAAACGCCCTTCCCATTTCAGGGCAATGGGATCCTCATACAAGTTGAGTCCCTCCAGCGCGCGCGGAAGAAACAGACGCGCGGTCATGTGTCCGGTAAGGAGGCAGACGATGAGCTTGATGCCGTGTTTCTCCGCGATGTTGCAGAACTCCTCGAAGCGCTCCATCATCGTTTCATCGATTCCGGCGTATCCGGCGGGGGTATCGGGACAGAACTCCTCCGTTTCAAACATGCGGGTTTCGTATGGAATATCGGAAGGGCGGCCGGCCTTGTGAATCTCATAGATCGGCTGGAAGTCGTTCCATGTGGGGGAAACGCGGAGAAGATTCATTCCGTGTTCCGCGAGAACCTTCATATCCTTTTCGACTGTTTCGGGACTCCATTTGCGCCACATCTGCGTTGCGGAGCGGCTCTCCCAGTAGTTGACGCCGAGCGTCATTGTTCCGTTTTCAAGCATGTTTTTTTCTCCTTTTCCGACCGGATGCAGAGACTGTGCCGGGAGCGGG
>URNE01000045.1 GCA_900549045.1 uncultured bacterium
TTTTTTTTTTTTTTTTAATGATACGGCGACCACCGAGATCTACACTCTTTCCCTACACGACGCTCTTCCGATCTGCTGTCGACGCTTTGCGTCTTGACCTGATCCGCGGAAAGGTTCCCGCCGCCGGGACGGTGGAATTCCGCAATGCAGGATTCCGCCGCTGATTCCGCAGATGGAAAAATATTTCATTTCTGAAACTTGAAAAAATCTTTTCTCCGGTTATCTTGTAAGGGAACAACCGGAGAAGGAGACAAAATGGCCGGAGAGCAGAACAAATCGGAGCGGCGGCTGCCGAAGTATGAACAGCTGAAACAGAAGTTGCTGGCTTATATCGCTGAACTGCCGGAAGAACAGACCTTCCTGCCGTTTGAACAGGAGCTCGCTCAGAAATTCCAGGTCGGACGGACCACTGTCAGCCATGCGCTCAAGCTGCTGAGGGAGGAAGGCTTCATCGTCACCAGCAAAAAGGCGGGAAGCCGCATTCTGAAGCGCAGCTATTCGGAGACGCCCCGCCTGACGCCGAAAGACGGCGTCAGACAGAATGTGGCGTTTCTCTTCGCCAACACCGTCGGAGAATCCGTCCGGACCTCGGATTTCCGCTGGGAGCTTTGCGATGAATTGGAACAGGCGTTCTGCTGTTCCGGCGTGCAGCTGTTCATTTACAATCTGCGCGAAAACGACTGGAACGAGTGGCGCGATCCGCAGAAACTCATTGCCTCTCTCAAAGAACGGAATGTCGGGTTCGTAATCTTTTCTCCGTGTATGGATTCGCGGTTCGATCTGGAAGAGCATCTGCGCTGTCTTGTCGCCGCGCAATTCAAACTGACTCTGGTCGTTCAGAGTTCCTCCGATTTCCGCCAGGTCGAAGAACTGCTCGCTCCGGGGATCGATTACATTATGCTGAACACCCTTTATTCCATCCGCCAGGCTCTCGAAGAGCATTACACCGGAGTGGAACGTTTCTTCTACATCGCCAACGAGTTCTCCCGTCCGTGGTCGGCGGCAAGAGAGGAAATCTGCCGCAATTTCTGCGGACGGCATAACATCCCGTATGACTTTCTGGAATCGGAGTATCAGCTCATCAACGACAGCTTTACGCGCAACCTGACGCCTTCGATTGACGCGGCGACCGTCGACCGGCTCCTTGCCATGACGGAAAAAAACGCGGCCCGTCCCGTCTGTTTCTGCGCCAACGACTATACCGCCTACAGTCTGATCGCCCGCCTGAAAGAACGTGGAATCAATCCGGAACGTTACGAAATCATCGGCTTTGACAATGAACAGCAGTTCCGTTCACTGCATTTCTCCAGTTTTTCGCGCGACGCCAAACCGCAGGCCGCGGCTTTGCTTCAGTTTTACCAGGAATACATTGCCAATCCGGAACAGGTGCGTCTGCGCGGAATCGGCGCGAGGACCTATGCGCGCTTCGTCCGGCGCGGGGGATGAGACAACAATTTTTTCATAAAAAGTTGAGAATCCGCGTTGCGTCTGTTGATTTTTCCGGAAAAGAGAATACCTTTTTTTTTAAGGTTAAATGATGGATACAATCGAAAAACTCAATATTCTGTCGGAAGATTCGCAGTACGATCTCTCCTGCGCGTGCGCGACTTCCCCGAAGGAACACGGCAGACGCGGACTTGACGGACGGTGGCTTTATCCCGTTCCGCTGGCGAGGGGCGGATATGGAATCATGCTCAAAACGCTTCTTTCCAATGTGTGCTCCAGCGACTGCAAATACTGTCCGCTCCGCGCCGACGGCAACACGCCGCGCCGCTGTTCCCTTTCTCCCGACGAAGTCGCGAAGCTTTTCATGGACTATCTGCGGAAACAGTGGCTGCTCGGAATTTTTCTGAGTTCCGGAATCGTGCGTTCTCCCGATTACACCATGCAGCTGCTGACCGACACGGCGGCGATTCTCCGGTACAGGTATCGTTACCGCGGGTATGTTCATCTGAAAATCATTCCCGGTGCATCCGATGCGGCAATCCGGCACGCTCTGAGCCTGGCAAGCGCGGTTTCGCTGAATATCGAAGCGCCGGGCCGGACTCGTTTCGCGCGTCTTTCCAGCTGCAAGGATTACGACCGCGACATTATCGCTCCGCTTAAGCTCATGGCGGCGGAGACCGCGAAAGGGGCGGATTACAGCCGGGTTCGCTGCACAACTCAGTTCATCGTCGGAGCCTCCGACGAGAGTGACCGCGAAATTGTCCGCTACATGGACGGAATTTACAACCGTCTGAAGTTCGAGCGCGTCTATTTTTCCGCGTATCAGACAGGGCTCGGCCGACCGGAACTTCCGGGGGAACAGCGGTTCACGCTTTCCTCCGATGACCGCCTGACTCGCGAACACCGTCTCTACCAAGTGGATTTTCTCATGCGCACCTACAATTTCCAGGCGGATGAAATTTTGTACGGGGCGGACGGCAATCTGGATTTGACGCGCGACCCGAAGGAGACCTGGGCGCTGTTTCATCCGGAGTTCTTTCCGGTGCGTCTGAATTCGGCGGACAGGGAGGCGCTTCTGCGCATACCGGGAATCGGACCCGTTTCGGCGAAGCTGATTCTGAAATGCCGCAAACAGTTCCGCATTCATTCTTTTGCAGAGATCGGAATCAGGGGAAAGCTCGCGGAGAAGGCGGCAAAATACACCGATTTCAGCTGATCATTCCCTGCAGGGAACTTGAGCGCAGAACCAATGAATCCCGTAAGAAAACGCTTCGCCGCGGAAGTCGGCTCCGATACGGCGGTAGAGCGAGATGGCGGGCAGATTGGTTTTCGCAACAAGAATCCGCATGCAATCATAGTCGCGGCGTGCGGCTTCGACAAGAAGATGCGTCAGAAAGAGACGTCCCGTTCCGTGTCCCTGGCAGGGGAGGGTGACGCCGATCCGCATGAGGTCGCAGGGATTGCGCATGGGAGTCCAGCAGGGAATTTCATCATGTTCCGGACAGCGGCGGATGGTTCCGGCGGCGATGAGTTCCGCTCCGCGGCGGAGGGTGTAAAGCGCGCCGGCGGCAATGTCGTCGTGTACATGTTCGGGGGCGGGGTAGGTCGCGTCCCAGGCGCAGAACGGAGTCCCGACGAGGGACTGATAGAGCGCGAAAACCGCATCGGCGTCTTCCGGAACGGCGCGTTGAAAGGCAAAATCGTTCATTTTTCTGTTTCCTTTGATTTGACGCTTGTAAAAATACATTTCCGTTTTATATTTTCAAGAAAACTTCGGAGAATTTATGCGGAAAAAACTTTCTATGGAATATCTGCGCGGCGCCGTGCGCACGGAGGAAACGGAAAACGGACTCGAACTTCAACGGCTTTCTTCCGCAATCATGAAGCGCTTCGCCCGGGACGAACACATTGAAATCCGGATGAGGTGTCCGAGCGGCGTGCGGATTGTGTTCCGAACCGATTCGCCGTTTGTGCGTCTGCCGTTCCGCTACGGACGCGTGGCGCGCCCGTTCTATGAATTCGATGTCTTCCGCGATGGATGCAAAACGGAATTCTCCCGCGCAAACGGCGTTCTGGAGATTGCTCCGGACGGCGCGCTTCATACGATTGAGATTCTTCCGCCTCATCTGGCGGAATGCTTTTTCGGCGAGCTCGAACTCGCGGACGGTTCTGTGTTTGAACCGGTTGAGAAACCTGCAAAGAGACTGCTTTTCCTCGGCGATTCCATTATGCAGGGAATGACCGTGTCGCGTCCGTCGTTTGCGTATGCGGACCGCATGGCGCGTTATTTGAATGCGGATTACTCGAACATCAGCATCGCCGGGATGACCGCATTTGCCGTGCAGGGCGAATTCGCGATGGAATACGAATGGGACCGCATGTTTCTTTGTTTCGGCGTGAACGATTTCAATACGGAGCGTCCGCTGAAGACGTATCTCGGGGAGATGCGCGGAATTCTGAATGCTGTGAAGGGAAAGCCGGTCGTGCTGATTTCTCCGATTCACATGACGGGACGCCCGAACGAGAAGAACGGCGTCGCTTTCCAGTCCTTCCGCGACGGACTGGAGTCGCTCGCGGCGGAATTCCCGAATGTGAAATTCGTCGACGGCACAGTACTTCTGCCGTTTGACGACCGTTATTTTGCCGACGGTCTTCATCCGAATGACTGCGGCGAGGATCTGCTGTTCAACAATCTGAAGGAGCTGATATGATTTCAAAAAAGACGATTCTCCATTCCGCCGCCGGCGTGTGCGGTGTTCTGCTGTTCGGCCTGGGTTTTCTGACTGCAAAGCTTGTACAGAAGCCGCCGGAAAAACCTCAGGTTGTCGAGCCGCTTTTCACGGAAGAGCTTGCGCGTCAGGGCGCGGAGTACCTGACCGATCTCTGTGCGCAGAAGGTTCAGACGCAGTATGATCTGAATCATTGCGCGGCGACCGCCGCCGTTTTGAAGCAGGCGGAACTGTTTGCCGTCTTCAATTCTTATGCGGCGGCGCTTCCCGAACCGGAACGCGTGGCCGCTGTTCAGGAGCAGATTGACTGGCAGACGCGTTACCGGGAGGAGATGTCGAAGCCCTCGCCGTATGGAGACGGAACTCTGGCGGTCGCCGAGCGCGGCTTCCGCTCGTACGACAAGGTGTCCGACCGCATCATCTGGCTGACCGGTACGCCGGAAATGCGCGCGGCATACCTGAAAATGAAGGATTTGAGTTTCCGCGGACCCGATCGTGCGGTCCGCACTCTTTCGGACGGCGAGTTTTCCGGCGGGGAAAACGGGGAGAGCTCGTTCAAGCTTCTGCCGGAATTCTGCATAGAGGAAGGCGACTGGCTTGCCGGAGTCATTCTCTGCCGTCTTCCCGGACTCGAGTCGCAGCGCATGATCGGCGCGTGGAAGAACGGTACGATGAAGCTGCGTCTGTTCGCGGCAAAAACAAACCGCGTCGACACCCTGCGGTTCCGCGACGGGAAACTGCTGATCACCTCGACGACTCCCGACGGTCAGAAGAGAGCGATGAACGTTAAGCTGGATTGAGCAAAAATTTTCGCACTTTTTCAGAAACACATTTTATTTTTGCGTTTTTGAATGTATAGTATGCGGAAATATATTTTACATAAAGGAGTTTTGACATGTGCGGAATCGTTGGCTATACCGGAAACAAACCGGCGGAAAAAGTCCTGCTCGACGGACTGAAACGTCTGGAATACCGCGGATATGACTCCGCCGGTTTTTCGCTGGCCGGAGATCATAAACTGCTGACCGTCAAGGCGGTCGGGAAGGTGAAAAATCTTGAGGACGAGGCACAGAAATACGGCGAGCTGAAGCAGACTTGCGGCATTGCGCACACCCGCTGGGCAACTCACGGCGTACCCTCCGTCCGGAACGCGCACCCGCATCTGGACAACTCCGGCAAGTTCGCGCTGATTCACAACGGAATCATCGAAAACTATGCGGAACTGAAAGACAAACTGCTTGCGAAAGGCTGTAAATTCGTTTCGGAAACGGACTCGGAAGTGCTTGTCAATCTGATTTCCGAATGTTATACGGGCGATTTCGTCCAGGCGGTCGCCTCCGCCCTCCGCCGGGTGAACGGAACCTACGGCCTTGCCGTTCTCTGCACCGATTATCCCGATACGATCGTTGTTGCGCGTCACGGAAGTCCGCTGGTGATCGGGCTCGGCGACGGCTGCAATTTTGCCGCTTCCGACATTGCCGCGTTCGCCGCCTACACCCGCAAGGTCATCTATCTGAACGACGGCGATCTCGCGGTTCTCACCCCGGAGAGCGTTGATCTCCGCACCATTGAAAACACGCCGATCGAGCGCGCCGTTTCCAGCATCGACTGGAATGTGGATTCCGCGGGCAAGGGCAAATACGCGCACTTCATGCTCAAGGAGATTTTCGAACAGCCGGAATCGCTTTCAAACTCCATTCGCGGCCGTCTGAATCACAATCTGAACAGCGCGGTTCTCTCCGGACTCGGGCTTACGCCGCATGAACTCGCGAAAATTTCCCGTATCGTCATCGCCGCCTGCGGAACGAGTCTGCACGCGGGAATGGAAGGCGAATATTTCTTTGAAGACATCGCCGGAATTCCCGCCGAAGTGGAACAGGCCGCCGAATTCCGTTACCGCAACCCGATCATCGATCCCGACACGCTTGTTCTTCCGATCAGCCAGTCGGGCGAGACTGCCGACACTCTTGCCGCCGTGCGCGAGGCCATGAACAAAGGCGCAATCGTCGCGGCGCTCTGCAACGTCGTCGGTTCGACGATCGCCCGCGAAGCCGGACGCGGCATTTATCTTCATGCGGGCCCCGAAATCAGCGTCGCTTCCACAAAGGCGTTCACCTGCCAGGTCACCGTTCTGCTGATGCTGGCTCTGATGCTCGGACGCAACCGCAGACTCAGCCGCGAGGACGGCGGAGCACTGATGCGCGAAATCGAAAGCATTCCCGAACTCATTCGCGAAACCCTCAAGCAGGCGCCCGAAATCGAGCGTCTGGCGAATAAATATGCGTATGCGAACGACTTCTTCTTCATCGGACGCGGCACACTGTATCCGACTGCGCTTGAAGGCGCACTGAAGCTCAAGGAGATCAGCTACATTCATGCGGAAGGCTATCACGCCGCCGAACTCAAGCACGGTCCGATTGCCCTGCTCGACGAGAAAGTCCCGGTCATGGCGCTCGCCAATGCGATTCCGGGACAGGAGAAGATGATCGGGAACATTCAGGAGTGCCTGGCGCGCAAATCGCCGGTCGTCGCGGTGGTTTCCGGAGACGACGCGAAGGTTTCCGAGTTCACGCAGGACATTATCCGTGTTCCGGAAAGTTCGCGCTATGTCGCTCCGCTCACGACGGTCGTCGCCCTTCAGCTTTTTGCCTATTACTTTGCAAAAGCGCGCGGCTGCGAGATCGATCATCCCCGCAACCTCGCCAAGAGCGTTACGGTTGAATAAGTTCCATGAACGGCGGTCCTGAGCTGAAAAAACAACTGGCGGAACTCCGGAACGGGTTCCGCCTTCTGCGTTTAGCCGATCAGGTCCGCTGGAAGCGCGAACTCGACCGCGCGGCTTCCGCCGCGGGGCGCGGGCAGGAGGGGACGGCTGAGCTGCTGGATTCTCTTTCCGCCCGTTTCCGGAAAGCGCTGGACCGTTCGCTTGTTCCGGTTGCGGAGTCTCTGCGTTATGAATTTCCGGAAGACCTTCCGATCACTTCGCATGTCGAGTCCATCCGGGAGAAATTGAAAGAAAATCAAGTCGTAATCGTCTGCGGTTCAACGGGTTCCGGCAAAACGACGCAGCTCCCGAAGGTCGCGCTTGCGGCCGGATGCGGAAGGCTTGGCCGGATCGGGTGCACGCAGCCGCGCCGGATCGCGGCCTCTTCGCTTGCCCGCCGCGTCGCGGGAGAACTCGGAGCGGAATTCGGAAATCAGGTCGGATACAAAGTCCGATTTGACGACCGCACCGCCGACCGGACGGTTGTCAAATTCATGACCGACGGCATTCTGCTTGCGGAGACGCGCGACGACCCCATGCTTTACCAGTACGACTGCGTGATTCTCGACGAGGTTCACGAACGTTCGCTGAATGTCGATTTTTTGCTCGGCTACTTCAAACTTCTTCTCCCGAAGCGTCCTGATCTGAAGCTGATCATCTCTTCCGCAACTCTGGAATCGGAGCGTCTGGCGGCGTTTTTCGGCGGAGCTCCCGTCGAGGAGGTCGAAGGGCGTCTCTTTCCGATTGAAGACTGCTGGATTGAACCCGGCGAAGACGAGGAGCTGACCGATCTCGTGGCGCGCGGCGTGACGTTCATCAATGAAATGGATCCGCGCGGCGATATTCTCGTTTTCCTGCCCGGCGAGCGTGAAATCCGCGATTGCGCCGAGATGCTGAACGGACGCAAGTTTCCGAATACCGAAATTCTTCCGCTTTTCGGGCGGCTTTCCGCCGGAGATCAGCAGCGCGTGTTCACCCCTTCGCACTTCCGCCGCATCGTGCTGGCGACCAACGTCGCGGAGACCTCACTGACCATTCCAGGAATCCGCTATGTGGTCGATTCCGGACTTGTGCGGCTGAGCCGCTACAATCCGCGCACGCGGATTCAGGAGCTGCGCGTGGAACAGATTTCCAGGGCTAGCGCGCGCCAGCGCCGCGGACGCTGCGGCCGTCTGCGCGACGGCGTCTGCGTTCATCTTTATTCCGAAGAGACGCTGAACGAAAGCGCGGAGTTCACGCCGCCGGAGATTCAGCGTTCCTCGCTTGCCGGCGTCATTCTTCAGATGGCTTCGCTGAATCTTCCTCCGCTCGGAGAGTTTCCGCTGGTCGATGAACCCGCCTCCGCACTGATCCGTGAAGGCATGCGCACGCTGAACGACCTGCGTGCGCTGGACGGTGCACGGCTGACGCGCATCGGACGTTCTCTCGCCGCGCTTCCGCTGGATCCGCAGCTGGGCAGGATGCTGCTCGAAGCGCACCTGCGCAAGATCCTTCCGGAAATGCTTGTGATTGTCGCTTTTCTGAGCATTCCGGATCCGCGTGAAAGACCTTTCGAGAAAGCGGCGGAAGCGGATTCCGCGCATCGCAGATTCCAGTCCGACAAATCGGATTTCATCGGCATCCTGAATCTCTGGCTTGCACTGGAGGAGTTCCGCGCGAAAAATTCCAATCAGGCTCTCAGGCGTTTCTGCGTCAGAAACTATCTGAACTTCCGCCGGGTCCGCGAGTGGCGGAATCTTGTCGATGATCTGACCTCGATTATGGCGGAAAACCGCTGTGTTTCGGATGGGAAAATCGATCTGGAGCGTCTTTCGTACGACGTGCTCCACAAGGCGCTCCTCAGCGGTCTGCCGCGTCAGCTCGGCGGATACAACCGCGAGACGCGTCTGTTTTCGGACATGGGCGGGAAAAAATACCTGATTTTTCCCGGTTCCGGACTTGCCGGACGGAAGAATCCGCCTGATTTCATGCTTTCGTTTGCGCTGGTCGAAACGACGCGCGTGTTCGGACGCTGCAACGCCGAAGTCAAGGCGGAGTGGCTCGAACAGATTGCGCCGTGGCTCTGCGCGTATGTTTACGACAATGTCTGCTGGGACGACCGTTCCGGCTTTGTCTACGCGCGGGAACGGGTGACCGCCGGGCAGCTGGTCGTCAACTCGGGGCGTCGCTGTCACTATGCGAAGACGCATCCGAAGGAGGCGCGAGAAGTCTTTATCCGGGAAGGACTTGTGACGGGCGCGGCGACTCTGCGCGGAACCTGGCTCGAAGAGAGCGCGTATCTCATTCGCGAGATCCGTCTGCTGGAACTCAAAACGCGCCGTCCCGATTCCCTCGTCAATGAAGACGCTCTGTTCGATTGGTTCGACCGCACGCTTCCGGCTTCCATCACGTCGGTGGATGCGCTTCGTCGCGACTGGGCCTCTGAGCATAAGAGCTATCTCCCTGATCCGGAAGAGTTTACGACGGAGGAATACGATGAGCTCGATGAAGCGGACTATCCCGATTTTCTCACCTTCGCCGGTCAGCGTTTCCCGCTCTCCTATTCATACGATCCGGGTGAGAAACACGACGGCGTGACACTCACCGTTCCGGAAGATTCGCTGAATCTGCTGAATCCGCATGTTCTGGATTATCTGGTTCCGGGGTATCTGCCGCAGAAAATCGAGGCGATGCTGCGTGCGCTGCCGAAGCGCATCCGTGTGGAGCTGATGCCGCTTCAGAAGGCGGCGGAAGCGTTCATGGAGCTTTACCGCGCGGGAGAAATCTTCACGGAACAGCCGATAGCGGACGCCGTTTCCGAATTCATTTTCACTGCGTACGGAATTGAGATTGAGCACGGAGCGTTCGATTCGCTTGAACTGCCCGAATATCTTGTGATGAAACTTGCAATTAAAAATGCGCGCGGCGTGGTGAAAAGCGTCGTGCGCGAGTTCCCCGAAGTGCACCGCCTGGATTCCGCGCTCAGCAAAAGCATTCCGGTCGTGCGGAAATGGGAGCTGACAAATTCGCTCTGCTGGCCCGGAATCGATCAGGAGCTGCCGCGCTCCGTCATCGTCTCGAAAGAGGCGGGAACGGCTGGCTATCCGGCTGTCGTCGCGGAGGAAAACAGCGTCGGCAGAAAAGTCTTCCTCAAGGAGGATGAAGCGCGTTTGATGCATGAGCGCGGCTTGCTGAAACTCTATCGTCTGGAACTTCCGCAGATCATCAGACCGTTGCGCGCGATGCTGAGGATTCCGCATGAAATGGAACTCAGTTTCTTTCTTGAAGACCGCGCGTGGAAGGATGAGATGATTGATTCCGCCATCCGCGATTCGTTTCCGTGCGACTGCTGGGAAATCCGCACCGCGGGCGCCTTTGCGCAGGCTCTGGAACATTCGCGCGACTGCGTGGCGGAGCTGCTTTCACGCAGACTGGAACAGCTGAATCTTGTATTTTCTCTTTATGAAGATGCGGAGAATTTCGCGGACCGTCTGCCGGAACAGTCGGAGGCGTACGCGTCGATCCGGGAGCGTTTCGAGCTTCTGTTCCGTCCTGGCTTCCTGCGCTGCCGACGGGCGTTCGAACGTTACGACCGCTACTTGAAGGCTCTGAAAATCCGTGCGGAGCGCGCCG
>URNE01000046.1 GCA_900549045.1 uncultured bacterium
AAGTTGCACATTTTCAGGATGAGAGAGTATGATAGACTTCAAAGATGTTTCAAAGCACTACGGGGCACGCGATATTTTCAACAACGCCTCCTTCCGCGTGGAAAAAGGGGAACGGGTCGGCGTCGTCGGGCCGAACGGCTCCGGCAAGAGTACGCTCTTCGCCATGATCACCGGCGAACTTTCCGCGGACAGAGGCGAAATCGTCGTTCCGCAGAAGGCGCGGATCGGTCTCCTGCATCAGCAGCTCGACTTTTTCCGCGACGATGAACCGCTCATCGAATTCGTCGCCACGATCGGCGGAGAACTCCCGCGCATTCAGGCGCGAATGCAGGAGCTGGAACAGAAGCTCGCGGCGAACTCCGCAGACAATGCCGCTCTTCAAGAGCTCGGCGAACTTCAGACGAGATTTGAACACATCGGCGGCTATGATATCCGCCACCGCGCGGCCGCCGCGCTCGCCGGTCTCGGATTCAGGCCCGAGGACGAAAGCCGTCCGATGGGCGACTTCAGCGGCGGCTGGCAGATGCGCGCCTGCATGGCGCGGACACTCCTCAGTGAACCCGACATTCTTCTGCTCGATGAGCCGTCGAACTATCTCGACATTCCCGCTGTGGAGTGGCTTCAGCGCAGACTCAAAAGTTTTGAAGGCACGCTCATGCTCATCTCGCACGACCGTTTTCTGCTGAACTCGCTCACCGACGTCACCCTGGAAGTCAACAGCGCAAAAACGGTCCGTTACCCGGGCAACTATCAGTATTACGTGCACGAACGCGAAGAACGCCGCCGCCACGCGGAAGCCGCCGCGTCCAACGTCGAACGCAGGAAGGAACAGCTCGAACGCAACATCAACCGCTTCCGCGCAAAGGCGACCAAGGCGGCGCAAGTGCAGTCCTGGATCAAAATGCTGGATAAAATCGAAGACGTCGACGTTCCCGACGATCTGCATTTCCGCGGAACGATCCGCATTCCCCCTCCGCCGCATTCCGGCGTGGAAACGGTCCGTCTCGAAAACGTCTCTTTCGCCTACGAGCCGGGCAAAACCATTCTGCATGACGTCAATCTGCATATCGAACGCGGAGAAAAAGTCGGCATCATCGGATACAACGGAGCCGGCAAAACGACTCTGCTGAAAATCATCGCCGGACGCCTCCAGCCGACCGGAGGAACGCGCACGCCCGGACACAAGGTCATAGTCGGTTATCAGGCGCAGGAGTTTGCGGAACTGCTTCCTCCGGAAATGTGCGTCTACGACGTCGTCAAACAGGCGGCGGCAGCGGACGTCACGGGACAGCGCGTCCGGGAGATTGTCGGCGCGTTCGGCTTCTCCGGAGACGATGCGAACAAACTCTGCAAAGTGCTGAGCGGCGGAGAGAAAATCCGTCTCTGCTTCGCCCGGATCTTCGTCAACCCTCCGAATCTGCTGGTGCTCGACGAACCGACCACACACCTGGATATCGCCGCGCGGGAAGCGCTCCAGCAGTCGATCGCCGACTATCCGGGAACCGTCTGCATGGTCAGTCACGACGTGGAATTTCTGCGCGGTTCCGCCAACGTCATTCTCGAAGTGCGCGATCATCAGACGAAACGCTTTCAGGGCGGATACGATTATTACAAGGAGAAGGCGCTGGAGCTGGAACAGAAGAACGCTCCGGCCGCGTCCGCAGAATCCGCGCCCGTTTCCGCGGATTCCCAGAAGGAACGCCGCAAGGAGCGCGCAGCCCGCAGACAGGAACTCTCCAAAGACAAGAAGCGTCTGGAAAAACAGGTTGCGGAAATGGAAAAACGGATCGACGTCGCCGAAGGGGAAAAGCGGAAATCATCGCCGCGCTTTCCGATCCCTCGGGCAGCAGGGATTTCGCCGGACTGCAGAAGAGGCTGAGCGAACTCGACGCCGAAATCAACGCCTGCACGGAGAACTGGGAACGCGAAGCGGCGGAGCTCGAAACTCTGATGACCGAGTACAACGCCATCAGCGAACTGTAAAAAAACGGACGAAAAATCAAAAATCCGCTTTCATCTCAGTCAAAAGAGTGTATATTAAGCGCAAACAAACAAGCAAGGAGCGTTTTCATGGCTTACGACAAGATCAAATTCCCCGCCGGAGACAGAATCACCGTTTCCGCAGACGGCAAACTCACGGTACCCGATCATCCGCTGATTACTTACATTGAAGGCGACGGCATCGGCGCGGACATCACCAAAGCCGCCATGCACATCTGGAACTCCGCCATTCAGAAGGCCTACAGCGGCAAACGCTCCATCGCATGGACGGAAGTCTTCGCCGGAGAAAAGGCCACAAGGATTTACGGCGAAGGCGTCTGGCTCCCCGAAGAAACTCTGCAGGCAATCGAAGAGTGCAAAATCTCCATCAAAGGACCGCTGACCACGCCCGTCGGCAAAGGCATCCGCTCGCTCAACGTCCAACTCCGCCAGAAACTCGACCTCTATGTCTGCCTCCGTCCCGTCCGCCACTTCGCCGGCGTTCCCTCCCCCGTGAAGGAGCCGGACAAGACCGACATGGTCGTCTTCCGCGAGAACACCGAGGATATTTACGCGGGAATCGAATGGGCTTCCGGAACCCCCGAAGCGAAGAAGGTCATCGACTTCCTCCGGAACACCATGGGCGTCACCAAAATCCGTTTCCCCGAAACCTCCGGCATCGGCGTCAAACCGGTCTCCCGCGAAGGTTCCGAACGACTCATCCGCGCCGCCATCCGCTACGCCATCGACAACAAGCGCAAGAGCGTCACGCTCGTCCACAAGGGCAACATCATGAAGTTCACCGAAGGCGCATTCAAGGACTGGGGTTATGAGCTCGCAAAGCGCGAATTCCCGAACGAAGTCATCGCCTGGGCCGACTGCAACGGCGTCGTTCCCGAAGGCAAAATCGTCATCAAGGACTGCATCTGCGACGCGTTCCTCCAGCAGATTCTGACGCGTCCCGCCGAATACGACGTCATCGCGACCATGAATCTGAACGGCGACTATGTTTCCGATGCGCTCGCCGCCTGCGTGGGCGGCATCGGCATTGCGCCGGGCGCCAATATCAACTACATGACCGGAATGGCGATCTTCGAAGCCACCCACGGAACCGCTCCGAAATACGCCGGACTCGACAAGGTCAACCCCTCCTCCCTCGCGCTTTCCGGCGAAATGCTTCTCCGCCACATCGGCTGGACCGAAGCCGCCGACCTCGTCGTCAAGGGCATTGAGGGGGCGATCTCCGCAAAGAAGGTCACTTACGACTTCGCCCGTCTGATGGAGGGCGCGACCGAACTCAGCTGTTCGGGCTTCGCGAACGCCGTCGTGGAGGCAATGTGAACGCGGCAGAGAACAATGCCGCTCCGGAAGACGTCGTCGTGCGTCTTCTGGAAAAAACGGAGATGCCCGGCGCGGCGGAACGCGTCGAAGCACTCTTCCGCAACGCCGGATGGATCGCGGAAAAAGAACCCGCAACCTGCATTCCGGCAATGCTTCTGAACTCGTTCTGCGTCGCCGGAGCATTTCACAAGGGACGCCTCATCGGAATGATGCGCGCCCTCTCCGACGGCGTCAGCGATGCGTATCTGCTTGACATGGTGGTGGATCCCGCTTTCCGCGGACACGGAGTCGCTTCACGGATTCTGGAAACCATCACTTCGCATCTGAAAAATCTTGGAATCGACTGGATCGTCTGCATCTCGGTTCCGGGCGTTGAGAAACTGTACCTCAAGCTCGGCGAAACAATGGACCGTCATACACCGATCCGCTTCCATTAACAGAGAGGCGTTATGAGCCAATTTGCATTCGGGCGTTTCAAACCGGTCGGAATTGAAGACCGCTCCGTTCTGGAGCCCCTGCTTCTTGCCTCCGAACCGGCAACCTGCGAATCGAACTTTCTCAACATTTTTGTCTGGAGCCACATCTACGGAACTCTTTATCAGGTCTGCGGAAACCGTCCCTATGTCTATCTGACCTCCGTCGATGAACTTCTCTTCCCCGCCGGAGCGGACGGCGACTATCCGCCGCCCGACGAACTCGCGCACGCTTCCGCCGAAATGCGGAAACAGGGGAAAAACGGCGTTATCTATCAGGTCAAAGCCGACTATCTCGAAAAATTCCCGGAATATGCGGACAGTTTCCGGGCCGAACAGGAAAGCGAAGACTTCGGGGAATACATATAAAGTCTTCAGAATCTTATCGACCTCCACGGTTCAAAACTGGCGAAAAAGAAAAATCTCATCTCCCAGTTCAAGCGCGACTACCCGGACTACACCGTCGTTCCGCTCACCGCGGCCCGGCTTGCGGACTGCAAAGTCCTTGCCGACGCCTGGCGCGAAGCGAAAATGCAGACCAACCCCGAGCACGTCGAAGGAATCATCGAGGAGCACGAAGCGCTCGACCGCGCAATCGCAAACTATGCAAACCTCTCCATCGAAGGCGTCTGCATCTACGTCGGCGCAAAGCTCGTTGCGTTCGCCATGTGCAGCCGCATCAACTCCGACCTCTTCACGATTCATTTTGAAAAAAACGATCTTGCCTACAAGGGATCCGGGCAGATCATCAACCAGGAGACGGCGCGCGCGCTGCTGCCGCTCGGCAAGTACGTCGACCGCGAACAGGACCTCGGCGTCGAGGGACTGCGTCACGCAAAACAGTCCTACCAGCCGATCGTTCTTCTCCGCAACTACAATCTGATCCCTCTGGAGAAGTGACGTGCGCATTTCCATGGCCATCTTCCGGGCGAGTCCCGAATACGTAATGACAAACTGCCTCCTGCATATCGCGGAGGCGGCGCACCGGCGCGGTCATGAAATCACCGTCTACACGCACGAATGGAACGGAGCGGAACCCGATTACATCCGGGTTGTCCGCTTCCCCATCACAGCAAAAACCTATCAGAAGCGGACAACGGAGTTCTTCACGCGTCTAGCCGGCTCCGTCAGGACCGACGCCACCGATGTCGTTCTCGGCTTCAACCGGGGACCCGGACTCGACTTCTATTTCTCCGGCGGCAACTGCTTCGTCTACACGGAAAAACAGACCCGCAGCGGAATGTACCGCTTCTTCAACCGCGAATACGCCGCCCGCGCCGCCCTCGAACAGGAAGTCTTCTCCCCCGAATCCAAAACCCGGATTTTCTATTTCAGCGAAGAACAGAAAGCCCAGTTCATCCGCACGTTCAACACTCCGGCAAGCCGGTTCTGCCCGCTGCCGCCCGCCGCGAATCAGAACTGCCGCAGAACGGCGGAATATGAAAACATCCGCCATAACAAACGCCGCATCTTCTCCGCCGGACCCGACGACGTCGTGCTGATTCAAGTCGCGATCAACATGCTCCGCAAAGGCGTGGACCGCACGATCCTTGCAGTCGCCGCTCTGCCGGAAGCCATCCGTTCCCGCATCCGCCTCTGTCTCATCGGACGCGAAACGGAGAAACTGCGCCAGCTCGCCGAATCCACCGGCATCGCAAGGCAGACATTCTTTGAAGGACCGCAATTCGATCTGCGCGACTATCTCTACGCCGCGGACATGATGATTCATCCCGCGCGCGTCGAAGTCACAGGTCCCATGCTTCTCGAAGCGCTCGACGCCGGAGTCCCCGTACTCTGCACCGACAACTGCGGCTACGCGGACTACGTCGTGAACTCCCATGCCGGCGGAACCGTCACGGGCGGACACGATTTCGACCAGATGGAACTGAACGCCGCGCTTCTCTCCTTCCTCTGCGACACCGCCCAGCTGCGCCTCCTCTCGCGGGATGCGCTTGACTTCATGCGGCATTACAATACGTTTTCCTACGCGGACACCGTTGTGAACACCCTTGAACAGAAAGGTTCCCATGCTACCCGTTGACATCTCTCCGGAACTCGCTCCGATGCTGAGCGGCGACCCGTTTGCCAAAGCCTTCGCGATCGACGGCGAAGTGTTCCGCAGCGTCAAAAACCGCAAAACCGTCCGCTTCGTCCGCGACGGCAAGCCCTATTTCATCAAGATGCACCGCGGAGTCGGCTGGAGGGAAATCTTCAAAAACTGGCTTCAGTTCAAACGCCCCGTCCTCGGCGCCGAAAACGAATATCTCGCAATCCGCCGCATGGAATCGCTCGGGCTCGACACCATGCGCGTCTGCGCGTTCGGCGAGCGCGGATGGAACCCCGCAAAGCGCGAATCGTTCATCATCACGGCGGAACTCGAAAACATGATTCCCCTTGAGGATTTCTGCCGTGACTGGGCGGAGAATCCGCCCGATCCGGAACTCAAGCGCCGCATCATCGGCCGTCTCGCGGAAGTCTGTTCCAAAATGCACTGCTCCGGACTCAACCACCGGGACTGCTACATCTGTCATTTTCTGCTGGATAAAACCGCTTTCGCGAAAGGGGAAATCCGGCTTTTCGTCCTTGATCTTCACCGGGCGGAACTGCGCCCGCGCATTCCGCGCCGGATGCGGGTGAAGGATCTCGCCGGAATCTTCTTCTCCTCCATGGACCTCGGACTGACCCGGCGCGACGCTCTCCGATTCATGGCGGTCTACCGCCGGGGCGGCGCACTCGACGCCGACCTCTGGCGCGACGTCTATGAAACAGCCGTCCGTCTCTACCGGAAGGAATGGAAAAAGGAACCGCCGACATGCCCGGAAACGATAAACTCCTGAAACATCTACCGCCCGACGAAGAACTCGAAGAGGAATTTGTCCGCTCCGCCAGCGGACCCGGCGGCCAGAACGTCAACAAAACGGCAACCGCCGTCCGCCTCACCTTCCGTTTCATGGAGAGTCCGACTCTTTCCGACGAAGTGAAAGGGCGTCTTCAAACACTTTGCGGCGCTGATTCCGTTTCGTTTCTCGCACGGGAATCTCGCAGCCTTCCGGACAACCGCGAAGCGGCGCGCCGCCGTCTCGCCGCCCTGATCGCATCCGCGAAGAAAGTTCCGCGCAAACGCCGCCCGACCAAGCCGACGCGCGCCTCGAAAGAACGCCGGCTCAATGCGAAGTCTCGCCGTTCCGAAATCAAATCCGGACGCGGCAAAGTCGAATACTGACAGTCTCCATGCACAAAACGGGGGATGAACAGCGGTCCCTCCTCCGACCGCGCGTTCACCCCCCCGCAAACTTACTTCCGCAGTTCCCGCATTGCGACTGCGACGGCAAGCGCGGTTTCCGCATCCGGATTCCGCACTTCCGGCTTTTCTTTTGCGAACAGCCGGATCAGACGAACCAGCATGTCAATCATGAACGCAACGAAAAACGCCACAGCGACAGTCAGCGCCAGCGTCAGAAGCATAATGGAAAAGGCTTTTGCAATCATCGCAGGACCTCCTTACTTAATCAGGCTCATGTAGACCGCCGCAATGATTGCGGTTGTAATCACGCCGCAGATGTTCGCGCCCAGCGCATACGGCATGATGATCGAGCCCGGATTCACCTTCGCCACGCACTTTTGCGCGACTTTCGCGCAGCTCGGGACACAGCTCACGCCCGCAAGTCCGATCACCGGATTGAACTTCCGGCCGGAAAGAAAATACATCGCGTAACCGCCGATGATTCCGCCGATTCCGGAAAGCAGCAGCGAAAGTATTCCGAGCAGAAGCAGCGGCAGGACCTCCGGCTTCATAATCGTCTCCGCCTCGCAGAGCACTCCGAGCAGAAGCCCCAGCATCAGCGTGGAACCGTAAAGCACGATTTCGCTGACGATGTACTGAAACTTCTCAAGCCCAGATTCCCGGATTGTAATGCCGAGAAACAGCGAGAAGATCAGCGGCGACGCCACCGGGAACAGAAACGACAGCACCGCGCTTGCAACAGCCGCAAACACGATCTTCTGTCCGGCGGTAATCGGTTTCCGCGGCTTCTCCGGCGGCATTTTGAGTCCGATGAGCTTTTTCGGAATCAGCAGTTTCACCAGATAGGGATAACCGCCGTAGCAGAGCCCGAGGTAAAGATATGCGACAATCGTAATCGGCACAAACAGATCCGGCGCCATCTTCAGCGAACCGAACAGCACCATCGGGCCGTCCGCTCCGCCGACCAGGGCAATCGACGCGGCCTTGCCCAGATCCGGATAAAAAATTGCGGCGATCGGCAAAGTCAGAAATGTTCCCAGTTCCGCGAAAAGCGCAAGGAACATGCTGACATACGGACGCGCCATGACGAATCCGATATCCAGCAGAGATCCGATGCCGACGAAAATCAGACAGGCTATCAAGCCGTTGCTGAACGCCAGAGTGTAGATCGGCTGGAGCCAGTCGACTTGCATCAGAGACATCAGCTGCATATTGTCGCTGACCGTCGAATCCAGAAACAAAGTCCCTATTTTCTGCGGGTCCGGCGTTTTTCCTTCCAGAATCGCGACGGGGTCGAAGAACATGCCGGAGACATTGATCACCGCCATGCCGAGCCCCATCGGAATCATCAGGAGAGCTTCGAGAATTCCTTTCCGGCCGAGATAAATCATCAGGAAGCCGAGAAAAACCAGCAGAATCCGCACGCAGGTCGTCTGCCAGGGTGAGTGGGCAAGAACCGAAAAGCCGGTGAATATTTCACCGAGCTGAGAAAGAATATCCATAACGCATCACCTCCGGAGTCAGACTTTTTTGACCACGGCGAGCAAAGCCCCAGACTGCACCTGATCGCCTTCCCGGACCTGGAAGCTGGCAAGCACGCCGTCAACGGGCGACTGCACTTCGGTTTCCATTTTCATGGATTCGAGGATCATGACCGCCTGATCCGCCCGCACCCGGTCGCCGGGATTGACCAGCATGCGGAGCACGATTCCGGGAAGCGCGGCGTTGAGGTTCTCGAACTTCTCCGGCTTTCCCGCCGAAGCCGCCGTTGCGGGCGTCGCAACCGGAGCGGCATTCTCCTTCACCGTGTAGGAAACCGGAACGCCGTTGACCACGGCTCCGCCTTTGTCAAATTTGACGCAGTAGTCTTTCCCGTTGATGCAGACCGTCACTTCGGAGCGGCCCGCGCCGGACGAAACAGGCGCAGTTTCCGGACTTTTCACATTTTTGCGCACGCCGATCCGTCCTTCGCCTTTGAGATAGGCAATCCCCTTCTCCTGACAGGTCGCCGCGATGAAGATGTTTTCATCCGTAATCGGCAGTTTGTTCGCTTCCAGCATGGCAACGGCGGCCTTGCGCCCCTTCGCGGGATTTGCGTCGTTGAGATCAAGCGGATTTTTTGCCGTCGGTTCCAGATGAAGCTGTTCCGAGGCGATCCGGACGACTTCGGGATCCGGTCTGCCCGGTGTTTTGCCGAAATAACCGAGCACCATTTTTCCGTAGCCCTCCGCAATCTTCTTCCACGGTCCGAACATGACGTTGTTGAACGCCTGCTGGAAATAGAACTGCGAAACCGGCGTGACCGACGTTCCGAAGCCGCCTTTGGAGACGGTCTCGCCCATCGCTTCGATAATGTCGTGGTACTTCTCCATCAAACCGTTGTCCCGCAGCATCTGCGTATTTGCCGTAAGCGCTCCGCCGGGCATCGGACAGAACGGAATGATCGGGTCGACTTTGGTCGCCTCCGGCGGCATGAAATAATCCTTCAGCGCATTCTTGAGACTCTGCTCCAGCCGGATGATTTTCCGATAGTCGATATCAAGCGAGAATTCCGTTCCCCGCAGAGCATGCCACATGGTGAGGACATCCGGCTGACAGGTTCCGCCCGAAAGCGGGGCAATCGAGAGGTCGATCTGATCCGCACCACCCTCCAGAGCGGCCTTGTAACAGAGGACTCCGCAACCCGCGGTCTCGTGGGTGTGAAAAGCGATCGGGTATTTGTCACCGACCAGCCGCCGCGCCATTTTTATGGTGTCGTAAACCTTTGCCGGACAGGACGTCCCGGAGGCGTCTTTGAACGCTATGGAGTGAAACGGAATATCCGAATTGAGAATCCGGCGGAGAACACTTTCGTAAAATTCAACCGTGTGTCCCTGGCACCCCGGCGGAAGCTCCATCATGGTAACCGTGACTTCATGGTGAAGCCCGGCCTCCGCGATGCATTTTCCGCTGTAGATCAGATTCTCCGCATCGTTAAGCGCATCGAAATTCCGTATTGTGGTTATGCCGTGTTTCTTCATCAGCTGCGCATGAAGACGGATGATGTCGCGCGGCTGCGAATCAAGTCCGACGACATTGATGCCGCGCGCAAGGGTCTGCAGATTTGCGGATGCGCCCGCGGCTTTGCGGAAGTTGTCCATCACCGTGAAAGCGTCTTCGTTGGAATAGAAGTAAGCGGCCTGGAACAGAGCTCCGCCGCCGGCTTCAAAGTGCTGAACGCCCGCCGCCGCGGCCTCCTCGACCACCGGCAGAAAATCGTTGGAAAAAACACGGGCGCCGATAACCGACTGAAAACCGTCACGGAAT
>URNE01000047.1 GCA_900549045.1 uncultured bacterium
AAATGGAACTCGCGCTACATTGATTTTCTCGTCAGCATCGGCAAAGCAAAAGTCGCGTACACGGGCGAACTGCTCATCCGCAACAATACCCCCGCAACCCTCGAACGCAAAACACAGATTTTCTATGTGGACACCTCCGTTCCAGCAGCCTCTCACTCGCTCAAAGACCTCGGCCCGTATGAACTGCTCTCCATGCTGATCGGAAAACTTGAGCAGGACGCTGACAAGATTCCCGTCGGACGCGGCAACCGTCAGGAAGTCACAAAATTCACCGGATTCGGCTTCTCCATGAACGTCGAAAACGCCTCCGTGAACCTGGATGAAACACGGTTCAAAATCACTTTGAACAACTCAAGTCTGCTCGGGTTTGAATCAAACGGCACACCGAGAATCTCGGCGAACAGCGTCGTGACGCAGGAGGTCAGCCTGCCGCACGGAAAGAACAGTTTTGTGATCGGCGGGCTCAAAAAGCAGGAAGTCGTCAAATCCGCCACAGGCGTTCCGTTCCTCATGGACATTCCGTACCTCGGCTATTTGTTCTCAAGCGTATCCACTTCCACTAAATTCTCGGAACTCGTGCTTGTCGCACAATGCAGCTGGGACGCCCCCTCCGATGCCGCCAGAACCAAAGCATTCAAACCGTAACAGCCTTCACAGAGCCTCTCCTCCCCTCCGCACCGGGCTCTTTCCCCATGCCGGCGTCATCTCTCCTTTTGCAACTTTTTCCCATTCATCCTTGCATTTTCCCAAACAGCGGCTACATTAAAGAGAGTAGGACACTTTTAACAAATCAAGGGTTGAATCATGAGAAAGACTCCCGGACAGTTATGGGGAAGATGCGCAAAAGAGGCCTTCTTCCGGAAAGATTTTGAACTCAAAGAAAAGCCGGAAAGCGCAGTTCTCCGGATCTTCGTCGACACAGGATACGAACTGTTTCTCAACGGACGCTTCGTCGCATGCGTCGACGAATGGAACAACACGCGCGATTACAATGTCCGCATGTACCTGAAACCCGGACGCAATGTCATTGCGGTCCATGCGATCAACACCGCCGGACACCGCGGTTTTGCTTTTGAGCTTCTGCTGAACGGAACCGACTCCGTCAGCTCCGATGAAAGCTGGAAGGTTGCCGACGCCGAACTCTGGGGCTGGATGCTGTCTGAATACGACGACTCCGCGTGGAGCGAGCCGGTCGTCATGCCGATGGATATTTTCGGAATGCCGCAGTGGTCGTCGCTCCCCGGAAACGATCCGGAACGCGTCATCTCCCCCATACCGAACACACCGTTCTTCTGTTCCGAAGTTCCGAAATTCGTCGATTCCCCGTTCTACACGAAACAGCCCGAATCCTTCACCCCCTCAGCCGGACTGTGCGAACTGCTCGGCCCCGAATACGCCGAAAGCGCAAAAGCGCATCCCCCCGCATTCGTCCGCGCGAAAAATCTGATGGAAATCAATGCGAAAAACGGAACAATCAACGCGGACGGCTTCAAAGTCACCGCTTCCGCAACGGCCCGCTACGAGGGACCGGAATTCACGATAGACTTCGGCGAGGAGTGCTGCGGATACTTCCGGATGCGCGTCGAATCCGAAAAAGTTGTCCGCTTCCGTATCTGCTACGGAGAATGTCTGGACGAATGCTTTGCCGAGCCGGAGCCGGAAATTCCGCTGCACCGGATGCTCATCGAAACGATCTCGCTCCAACCGGGCGTGCAGGAGTGGGAAAGCCGGATGCGCGTCGGATTCCGCTTCGCACGCATCGAATTTTTCCATTGTCCGGCGAAAGTGGAAGTTGATGAATTCCATGTCCGCAACACCTTCTATCCGCTCGCCTACCGCGGCGCGTTCTTCTGCTCCGACGAATCGCTGAACGGAATCTGGAAGGCCGGACGCAAGACGCTGCATCTCTGCATGCAGGAGTACTATCTCGACGCCATCAAGCGCGACCGCCTGCTGTGGGTCGGCGACACGCGCGCCGAGTCGCTTTACAACTACTATCTGTTCGGCGACACGGAACTTTTCAAATTCAGCATGCGCGAACTTGCGAAGTGCCAGTACGAAAACGGCGCGATCGGCTCCGCATGGGGGCCGGGCGCATCCCTGCTCTGGGATTACGACGCATGGTGGGTTATCGCCCTGCACGATTATTATATGTACACCGGCGACGCCGCGTTTCTGCTGGAACTCAAGCAGAATCTCTGCCGCGCAACCGACTGGCTCACCGCGCGGACCAACGCGGAGGGGCTGATCGACGTTCCTCCAAACCCGCTGAAACTCTGGATGGTGGTTCTCGACAATTCCGTCGGACTTGATCCGTTCCTCAACAGTCTCTATCTCCGCGCGCTGAAAGCCTCGCGCGAAGCCTGCGGACTCGCCGGGGACGCGGAAGGCGCGGCACGCTGCAATGCGCGGATTGCGAAAACGGAACCAGCCGTCCGCGCCCTGCTCGCAAAGAATCCGCTGAAGGACCGGAAGTCGCTTTACTCGCACTCGACGGGAATTTATGAAGTGATCGAATCTCTGTTCAGTGAAGGCGATTCCGCCGCGGCGCTCGCCCTGATCCGCCAACGCTGGGGTGCTCTGCTCTCCTGCGGAGCGGATACCCTGTTCGAGGGAATGTATTCCGACTCCATGCCGCGTCTCACGGAACGGCATGAAAACAACGACCTTGCCCATATCAGCTTCTGTCACGGCTGGACCGCCGGTCCGTGCTCGCTCCTGCCGGCATGGATCGCAGGAATCCGTCCGCTGGAACCGGGATTCAAACGCTTCACGGTCGCCCCCGCTCCGGTCGATCTGACCTGGTTCAAAACGGCTGTTCCGACTCCGCACGGCGAAATCGGTCTCGTTTTCCGCGACGGGACGTACACGCTCTCCGTTCCGGAAAACACAACAGCCGTCTTCCGTCTCAACGGCAAGGAAACCGAATTCGGAAGCGGAGTTCACACAATCAAATGACAGGAGAAAGCCCGGCGTCCGTACAGCGCAAATTCTCCAGGATTTTCCGCTGATCCGCCGGGTCGAACTCTCCCGCCCGGGTGGAAAGGCAGTTCGCGGACGCCGCTGAAAGAGCGACACGGAACGCTTCCGCCTCCGCCATCCCGTCAAGCAGGCATGATGCGAAAACCGCCGTTGCCGCATCCCCCGCGCCGAGCGGGCTGACCGCATGCTCCAGACGCGGAACCGCGTAACGGAAGAAACGGCCGTCTCCGGAATACGTCGCCTCGCCCGGACCGTTTGTAACGGCGAAGGAAACATTCCCCCAGCGTTTCTCCGCCGTCCGGTGCGCCGACTTGATCTCTGAACAGCCCGTGATTTTAAAGAACTCTTCGCGATTGACTTTCAGCACGATGCGTCCGGGAAGTTCGAGAACGGGAGCGATTCCCTTCACAGCATCCGCGATCACGGGGACTCCCGCCGCGACCGCGATTTCCGCCGCGCGTTTGTAGAGAGAGGGATCGGTCCCGTCCGGCAGACTTCCCGAAACGACGAAAACCGACGCTTTGCGGATACGCGCTTTCAATATCTGCAAAAATCTTTCCGCCTCCGCCTCCGAAACCGCCCCTGAGGGTTCGATGAGTTCGGTCATGCTCTCCGCCGCGCGGTCCAGACACGTCACGCAAGTGCGGGTCTCGTACCGGGTTTCGATTGTCTCATGACGGATTCCGAGTTCATCGAGTGCAGCGCAAAGCCGTTGTCCTGTTGCTCCTCCGGCGAATTGAAACAGACGCGCTTCCGCCGTTCCGAAACACGCGGCGGCGCGACAGACGTTCACGCCCTTTCCCGCTGGATAAACCTCCATTGAGACAGCGCGGTTCACCTCCCCGGTTTTCAGTGCGGAAAACACCAGTGTCTTCTGCCATGCGGGATTCGCACCCATGACGAATATTGTTTTCATTCTGAATTCTCCGTTTTTAGAAACATACCATGTCCGCTTGTTTTTTCCAGCGTCTGCGGAGAACTTCTTCCGTTTTTTCCGTACAGAACCCGTGAGCGTCAAGCACACCGGAGATGATTCTGACCGGGAATCCGCATCCGCGCAAGTCCGGAAGCGCAAGGGAATTGAATTCAGCTTCTGCACATCTGCTGAATTCAGAGAAAACACTCCGCGAGCGGAAGCCGGCGGCGTTTCGCATCTTCCGCAATCATCCCGGCGATCAGACGCGCGCCTTTTTCACGGAAATGCGTGTCGTCCGCCGCACCGTCCTTCCAGTCGGGATAGACTCCCGGAGGGACATGCATGAAATACTCGCCTGAAGCCTCCGCGCCGATCCGCGTCAGCCAGTCCGTCGTCATGGCGTTCAGATCAATCAGCGGGACGTCCGTCTCCTCTGCGGTTCCGCGCATCAGCTCCGGATACACGCCGAGGGTCTGAAGCGGAACACCGTGTTCATCGAACTTGCGGCGTGCAACCGAGGTCAGCAGAACGGGAAGCGCCCCCTTCGCGCGGACTTCGGAAATGAAACGTTTCAGATTCGCGCAATAGGCGTTTTCATCCGCGTAATCATACGGAATATCCGATTTCTGATCATTGTGTCCAAACTGAATCAGAACAAAATCATCCTTCCGCAGAGCTTCAAGCAGAGCGTCCCAGCGTCCCTGCGTGCGGAAACTCTTCGTGCTCCGTCCGGGCGAAGCGAAGTTGACGACACGGATTTCCGGACGCGTCAACTCCCCGAGGACCTGTCCCCATCCGGTCATGGGAACATGTTCCGCGGGGTACGTTGCGGCGATGGAATCTCCGGCGATCAGAACGGCGGGCGTCATCGCGATCCTCACTTTCCGGAATACCATGGAATCAGCACACCGTCGACCGTCACACCTTCCGGCGACTCCTTGACGGATGCGGCTGTTTTGCCGAGCACGGCAAAAAATGCGGCGGAAACGCATTTTCCCGCAGGTCCGTACGAAAGAACGAAGGTGTTGCCCCTGTCGGCTTCCGCCTGCTGAAGTTTTTCATTCCAGATGCTTCCGATGTCCGAAACCGTGTAGCCGGAGGAAACCGTGCACGGAGCATTCGTCTGAATCCGGAGTTCCGCTTTCGGGTGAACGTAATGAAAACTCTTCTCCGTCAGTTTTTTCAGTGAAGCATCATGACGCATGTTGTTGAGGTGAAGATGAGCGCGGAACTCAAACGTTCCCTTTTCGGAGCTCATCTGGTCCATCACAACCAGCCGGTTCTGTTTTTTGAGCCAGGCGAATGTGCGGATCATCGTTTTCATCGGCTGGGAATAAGCGGAGCGCATATCCTTGCGGAGCAGAAGCATCTCCGGTTCGTCGCGGAATTCCAGCGTCGCGCAGTTCTGCTGTTTCACCGGGAGCTGATCCGCGCCGTCGACGGTCACGGTGTTCGCGGCGGAGGTCCGGATGGAGAGCTGATGAATCGGACGGCGGTACAGGTTGGTGTTGCCGGAATGAACCACTATCGGGAAGCCGTTGTATCCGAACACGAAATTGCCGCTCTCGCGGCGTTTGTGCGCACTCACTTTGGTCGGGACGTTGAAGTAACAGCCGAACACGGTGTCGCCCGCCTTCCAGCCGGAACGCGCGATCAGCTCGCCGGAAGCGAACTGCGCGGTCAGCGGCAGATTCAGAGCGTCCGGACTCTTCACTTCTGGATCCTTTCCGCCGCCGAGCAGATAGCTCGCCGCATTCCAGTTCCACCACGGCGCGCGCCATTTGGTGCGCGAGCCGAGATATGCCGCCGCGGAGTCGCCGGATTCCAGCGCGAGCACGTACATCACCGCGACCGGAGGCAGAGCAAAACTGTTGTCGTCGCAGAAAGCGATCCGCGCGTATTTTTCCGGATTGCAGAAATCATGATACACCATCCAGCGCGTCACCAGATGCAGCGGAGAGGTCCGGAAAAGCGTTTCGCGCTCCGCCGCGGTCAGATACGGAAGGACATCCGGAAGAACGCTCATTGCGTATCCGGCATATCCGACACCTTCACCGTAGCTGCCGTCAGGCTCAAAACTGGACTGGAAGTAATCGGTCAGAGTCTCCACGGCGAAGGCGGCTTTTTCCGTATCATTGAAATACTTTGCGGAAAGCAGCAAAGCTCCGCTCAGAATGGCGGTCCAGTTGTTCGGCTGCCACTTCCGGCGTCTCTGCAGATCTTCGTATGCGGATTCCAGAACGAACTCGCGGTACTTCGCCTCCATCCGCGCGATTTCCTCCGCGGAGAAGAGGTCGCGGCAGCGGACGAGCAGGAGGTTCAGAATCCGGGCGAACGGAAGCGTGTTGAGGTCGGCATAACGCTTCTTGACGTCGTCTTTCAGCCAGTTCCGATAGGTCTGTCCCATCCAGAACCAGCGGTCGAGCGTCATGCCGTGAACGGCGTAATCGTGCACGAATTTCCCGATCTGCGGGTTCCCCGTGAAGAGCCAGGTCTCCGCGATGCGCTCCAGCCCCAGCCAGCGGAGCTGATACGCTGGGAGATTCGCGGGAGGCAGGCTCCAGGAGTTCACATACTTCAGAACATGCGCGGCGTTCTGTCTGCGCCAGGTATCGCGTCCGGCGGGATCGTCGCGGAAAAAATTTGCCGCCTGAACAAGCTGATCCGTTGTATACGGGACGGTGCGCAATTCGCCGAGGGCGCGGATGCGGTCGGGATTGACCTTCAGGTCGCTCATCTTCAGAGGCTGGAAGCCGACGGGGCGCTCCAGCTTGAAAGTCCGCATGTCGGGATAGATTCCGAGCAGGAGTTTTTCTCCGGCGCACAGACCGGAAGTCAGGAGAGTCAGCAGCAGAAATGCTGCGGATCGGTGAACGGAATGTTTCATGGTCAGTTCCTTCTTTGGGTTGACGTTGCCGGGAATAATCTTGCATGGATTCCGGAAATTGTCAAGAAATCTTTCTTCCCGCGCCCTTCGTTTTCCGCTTATTGTGGAGAATCTTCATGCTTCCGATTGAAATTCCGCAGACGGCGTTTATTGTAACACCGGAAGGAGGGACATCATGAACGACAGAATACAGGTGATTGAACGCGCATTCAAAATCCTTGAAGAAATCGCACTGGATACAAGCCGTCCCCGCACCGTCGGGGAACTTGCGAAAGAGACGGGACTCAAAATACAGACACTTTCCAAAAGCGTCCGCACAATGACCGTTCTGGGCTATCTTGAAAACGTCGGCAGAAAAAGCGGCTATGTTCTCGGAGAAAAATTTCTTCAGCTCTCCGGCGGCTACCGGGAATTCGACGATCTCCGGCCGCTCGTCCAGCCGTATCTGAAAAAATACGCGGAAACCGTCGGCGAATACATCAGCTTCTCCGTCCTCCGCGGATACTACAAGCACATCGTCTGCCGCATCCGGGCAAAAGAGGCGGATCCGGGGCTGCGCTGGCACTTCCCGACCGAAGAGAACCCGTTCGACTCCCTTTCCGGCATCTGTCTCGTCGCACGGGTCGGCCGCGCGAAACAGCTGAAGTTCTGCCGCAAATATCCTCTTCCCTCATTCTGGGGAGAAATCAGCGAAACGGAGTTTCTCGCGAAGATGAAGCAGATCGCACAGGAAGAATGCACCGTTCTGGAAAACCGGAGAATCAACAAGACGGTCATCTGCTGTCCGGTCTCCTTTGAGGGTGAAACCATCGGCTGCCTCGGCTCATTCATGCCGCACGCCTCCTACACGCCCGAAATCTCCCGGCTGCTCCGCGCGCTCGCCGCACAGATTTCCCGCCACTACTGATCTCCCCGAAGCGTTCTGCACTATAAAGAGAGAAGCAAAAGGCGAAAATTTGCAAAATCTTTTTTCCCTGCATATCTTATTTCCGGAAACCAAAACACAAGGGAACAGACATGCGGAAAAAAGCAGTTTTCATCATACCGTTCGCACACCTGGACCTCTTCTGGGCCGGCTCCCGGGAAGAGTGTCTCTCGCGAGGCGCGGAAATCATCCAGAACGCACTGAGGCTTCTGGAAAAACACAGCGACTTCCATTTCATGATCGAAGCCGTGAACTTTCTCGAATATTTCGCCGACGCCTATCCGGAAGAGGCCGGCGAACTCCGGAAATTCGAAGCGGAGGGACGCCTCGAAGTCATTCCCATGCGCGCCATTCTCTACACTCAGCTGCCTTCCGGCGAGACCCTCGTCCGGAACTTTCTCAGCGGACGCGCTTTCTGCGAAAAGTTTTTCGGGAATTCGGGGAAAACGGCTACTCTTTCCGACATTCCCGGCGTCACTCCGCAGATGCCGCAGATCGCCGCAAAATCCGGATTCACCGGACTGTTCCTCTCCCACGGGCTCCCGCCGCATACCGACCGCATTCTCTACGTCGCCCCGGACGGAACCGGCATCAAGGCTTATGCGCCCTTTCACTACGGACGCTGCCGCCGTCTCTTCCATGACGCAACAGACTATGCGCGGATGTGCGAAAACGAAAAAGAAATCGAAGAAATTTTCGGCGGCGTCGACTATTCCCAGCTCTGCCAGTTCGGAACCGATCTCTATCTTCTCAATGAAAACGCCGTCGAAAACTTCCGCCGCTGGAACCGGGAGGGACACCGCCCGTTCCAGTTCCTGACGCCGGCAAAGTATTTTTCGCGGGAGTTCCCCGCAAACGCACGGCAGGTCAGCGGTGAAATCCCGTCGCTCTGGCCCAACGTCGAAAGCAGCTGGCCGGACCTCTGGCCGCTCGACCTCCCCGTCGAAAACGCCATGCTGCAGGCGGAATACTTCGGAGCGCTCGCCCCGTCGTTCTTCCCGCGCGAACGGATGAAAACCGCGTGGAACGCCCTGCTCGACGCCATGGATCACAACCAGAACGGAACCGGAGGAGAAATCGCCGACCGAGAAAAACTCGATCTCAAACATTTCGCCCGCCTCGGCGCGGAACGCACGGCAAGGGAAGAGGCGATGCGGATCGCCGCACGGACGGCCGCTCCACGCAAGAACTGCTTCCCGTTCGTCGTCTTCAACCGTCTCTCCTGGAAACGTTCGGAACTGGTGCGGGCAAGGACGTCGGTCTACGGCCCCGGCATCATCCGCCATCCGGAGCTCAATGCGCAGAATTACCGCGTCGTCGACGACGCCGGAAACGAAATTCCGTTCCGTCTCGTGCGCTGGCTCCACGGCTCCGCCGACTCCTTTGAAGTCGAATTCAAAGCGGAAGTTCCCGCGTTCGCCCCGCGCGCCTATTATCTTGAACTGGCAAAGCCGGCGCGGCAGCCCGACCCGTTTGTCATTGCCGACAGCAAGGACACGGAACGGAACTGGGCGAATCAGCCGCTCGGAAAGCTTTCCGCGGAAAACGAATTCCTGCGTCTGGAAATCGACCGCGCAACCGGGCGGCTCTCCCTCTTCAGCAAGCAGGAGGAACGCTGTCTCTTCCGCGACGCCGAAATTTCCGGAATCGAAGAGATGCGGGGCGACTACATCTGCAACATGCCGCGCACCGGACGCGTCGTCCCCGCAGTTGCGAACAGCATTGAAATCGCGGAACACACACCCGTCGTCTGCCGTTTCGTCATCAGCGGAACCGTGTACGGATTGCCGTTTGAACAGAAAATCACTCTCCCCGCGGGACTTCCAGAGCTCGAAATTGAAAACACGCTTCACTGGAAGTGCGGAAATTACGTCCGTCTCGTCCAGAGTTTTCCCTCTCCCGACGCGGAACCGCAGGATATCGAATACGGAGTTCCCTTCGGCAAGGTCCGTTATCCCGACACGGTTTACAAGGCTGGACTCAACTTCTGCGACATTGTCACTCCGGAGCGCGGGAACCGCCCGGATCACGAAATCGAACATCTCCGTCTCGCCGCGCAATGGATCGCCTTCGGACGCGAAGGGAAATACACCACGATCGGATGCGACCACCGTCTCTGGGAATTCCGCGACGACGCCGTCCGCGCCTGCATGGTCCGCGGAATCGGCTACTGCAGCGGCGGCGTGGAAATTCTCTCCGACGGCTCGCAAAAAGCGCTCCGGCGTCCGCCCGACGGCGTCTACTCCTGCCGCTTCCGGATTCGCCCCGGACTTGTTCCGCAGTGCGGATTCGAGCTCAACGCCCCGCTCTATCCGGTCGGAGTCGGACGCTGCGTCGTCGGAGAAAACAACCCTGTGTTTCCCTCTCTCCCCGACACCACGGGGACCGGAATCATCGGCTGTTCCGTCAAGCCGGCGGAAGAGACGGACGACATTGCGATCCGTCTCTTCGAAAACGGCGGCTTTCCGGAACAGCTTCCCCTTCCCGAAGGCGAATGGTTCGAAACAGATCTCATGGAACGCGACCCCGTTCCCGCGCGGAACCCGCTTGTTTTCAAGCC
>URNE01000048.1 GCA_900549045.1 uncultured bacterium
ATCGGAAATATACACCGGATTTCGGAAAATACAACTGCCGGAATTCAAAAACCGCCTCTTACTTCTTCCGGTACAGAATCAGATTGCAGCCGCGGACCTCGTGGGTCAGAATCGCTTCATACCCCGGATCAAGCTTCATCCGTTCATACAGAGCGCGGTTCTTCTCGAAATCCACATGCAGATCATCCAGATATGTCAGCACGTAATCCGCCCGATACGGCTCCGCCGCATCCATGATGTTCCCCGAACGTCCGATAAAATGAATCTGCATCTGCCGGTTCGTCAGCACAAACGCATCCGGCGGCATTTTCGATTTGATTTCCGCAATCAACTCCGAACAGTCCGGCCGCTCCTGAATCCGGCCGAACGCATACTTCCCGACCGGGAGTCTGCCGAAAAACACTCCACACAGCACCATCCCCGCAAGCGCCGCGAACACCGCGGCCGTCGCCTGTCTGCGCTTTGAATATGCAGGGATCCCCGCCGCAAACGGAACCATGCAGACGTTTCCGTTCCGCCGGAAACTCAGATACCCGGCCGCGCTCGCTACCGCCAGAATCGCAAAAATTTCCGTCTGATACCACATCGATATATTCAGCGCATCCGCGCCGCCCATCATGAAAATTCCAAGCAGCAGCGGCAGGGAAGCCGCAAGCAGACGCGGCGCCGCGGTCGCCAGCGGAAAGAATGCCAGCAGAATCACCCCCGCGAACGCAAAATTCAGCGGATTGCAGAGCTTCTCCAGAAACGGAACCGTCCGCACAAACGGCGCAAGCAGAATATCCGTTATCGACCCGCCAAGCTCCGCATAGTGGAAAGTCTGCACATAATTGCTGTTCCACGATTCCGGCATGTCGTAAAGAATCCGTTTCACCGCCGGACAGATCACCTTCACAGCGAACGCGAACCACGCGCACGAAAACGCCGCAAGCAGCACCCCCCGCCAATACCGCCGCTTCAGAATCAGATAAATTCCCCAGCCGAACCAGAACACCGCCGTAGTCTCCTGCAACAGCAGAATCAGCACAAAACAGAGCCCCGTTCCGGTCCGGTTCCCCTTGCGGTAGAAACAGTAGAACGCCGCAAGCAGCGCAGGGAACATCACAATCGGATGAAATCCGTAGAAGAGCGACAGGTTCAGATTCGGAACGGTGAAATGGAGCATCAGCGCCAGCGCCGTCAGAGCCGCCGGACAGCGCCCGAATCCAAGCGTCCGCGCCAGCCAGTACCACACGGGGATCAGAGAATAGATAAAGACCGAATTCAGCACGAACAGCGTTCGCGGATCCGGAAACAGCGCAACGAACGGTGTGATCAGAATGTTCGGGAGCGGATTGAAATGCCCCGCATTATAGAGGAACATCAGCGGTCTGCCGAGCGAATGCCGCAACCGCAGGTATCCCTCGTAATACTCCGTCCAGTCGGTGTAAGTGAACCACAGACGGTTGAACGATTCGTTCTGCATGTAGATTCCCCACGCGAGCCCCGCCAGCGTTCCGGCCGCAAGCAGAAGCAGCGTCGGAGTCCGCTTCCATGCCGGAAAACGCCAGCCGCAGACCTGTGCGAGCCGCCATGTCACAATCATGACGACGAAAACAAATGCCGTCACGCTGAAAAAGCAGGGAAACGGCAGAAGCGGGAACAGCAGCCACGCAGGCAGAGCCGCACGCGCAACCGCCGGAGCTTTCTCCTCCGTCTTGCGCTGAACAATGAATCCCGCGAGAAGCGAAAGCAGAGCCAGCGGAGCAATTGCCGCGGAGGGAACCAGATCGGTGTAGAACGTTTTGAAAAACGCCGGTTCCAGTCCGATCATATTGAAATAAAGAAAAACAAATGATGAAAGCAGCGCCGCGACCGCGCCGGAAAGAATCAGAAAAACCGCCGCTCCGTTCTTCATGCGTCCCGCCCGAGTTTTTTCAGAACTGCGGAAGCAATGCTTTCCGGCAGCATCCCGTTGTTTTCACGCAGAATCCGCACGGATCCATGCGGCAGGATCCCCTCCGGCCAGCTGAAATGAAGCACGCCCTTGTTCGGGTTCCCGACCAGCAGATCATTGACAATCCGTCCGAGCCCGCCCGAATGCTGACTGTCCTCGATCGTCACCAGCAGTTTGTTTTCCGCCTCATGCAGAAGCAGCTCCGAATCGAACGGTTTCAGAAAGCGCGTGTTGACGACCGCCGCGCTCACCCCTTTCGCCCGCAAAAGCGCGGCGGAAGCAAGTGCGGTCAGCAGTTCACGTCCATTCGACCAGATGGAAACCTCCGTTCCTTCCGCCACGACTTCCGCCTTGCCCCAAACCAGCGGTGCGCGCGAGACCTCGATGTCCGAGGCGTCGGAACGCGGATAGCGGAGCATGACAGGTGCACTGCGTTCGTATGCGGCAAACAGCATCCCGCGCAATTCTGCCGCATCGCGCGGACAGAGAATCGCGAGTCCCGGCATCCCAAGGAGAAACGGCAGATCGTAGATTCCGTGATGCGTCGGTCCATCCTCCACCGCCCCCGCCCGGTCAACGCCGAAGATCACCGGACGGTTCTGGAGACAGATGTCATGAAACACGCAGTCGAGCGCGCGCTGCAGGAACGTGGAATAGATCGCGACGACTGGCCGCAACCCGCCTGCGGCGAGCCCCCCCGCAAAAGCGACGCAATGCTCTTCCGCGATTCCGACGTCGTAAAACCGTTCGCGGAACCGTTTCGCAAATTTGGAAAGCCCCGTTCCGCTCGACATGGCGGCGGTCAGAGCAACGACCTCCGGGTGTTTCTCCGCCAGGGCAATCAGCGAATCGCCGAACGCGGCGGAGAACGAATAGGAGCTTTTCGGCCCGGCCTTCAGTTCGCCCGTCACCGGATCGAACGCGGGAACCCCGTGAAACTTCTCCGGCGAGGAGATCGCATACTTGCAGCCATGTCCCTTTTCCGTGATCACATGAACAGCAATCGGACGCGCCGTAATCTCGCGAATCTTCTCGAAGTGGCTGATAAGGGAGGGCAAATCATGCCCGTCAATTGGTCCCACATACTTGAATCCCATCTCTTCAAAGAAAACGCTCGAAACAAGCAGATGTTTTGTCAGCTCTTCCACGCGGCTGATGAAATGAATCACCGCCGAACCGAACGGCAGTTTGCGGAGAACATACTTGACATAAGATTTGAAATGGTTGTAGCCGCGCCCCGTGATGATTCGCGTCAGATGCGTGGAAATCGTTCCAACGCTTTTTGAAATCGACATTTTATTGTCGTTGATAACCAGAATCAGATTTCGTTTGAGCTCGCGGATGTTGTTGAGCGCCTCCAGAGAAACTCCGTTCCCGAGCGCGCCGTCGCCGACGACCGCAACGACTTTGGCGTCCTTGCGCCCCTCCGCCTCATTTGCCGCGGCAAGCCCCATCGCCGACGAGAGCGCGACTCCCGCATGACCGGTAACGAACGCATCATGTTCCGACTCCGCCGGCTGCTGAAATCCGGAAAGCCCGCCGTATTGACGGATGGTCGGAAAACGCTTGAACCGTCCGGTCAGAATCTTGTGCGAATAGGACTGATGCCCCACATCCCAGACGATTTTATCCTCCGGGCTGTTGAATACACGATGAAGCGCAACCGTAAGCTCAATCACGCCGAGATTGGGCGCGAGATGCCCTCCGTTCTTGGAAACAACGGAAATAATATTGCTGCGGAGCTCGCTGCACAGTTCCAGAAGCTCCGCCTGCGACATATTTTTTATATCCAGCGGACCGGTCACCCGGTCTAACAAGCCACTCATTCTCAACACCTCGGAGTAAAACTCATAAATTTATCACAAAAAATGAGTGTTTCAAATTGTTTTCGGAGAAAGTGAAAAAAAAACCGGCTCCCCGAGAGGAACCGGTTCTTTCGATCAGTGAAAGATCATCAGACACTCTTGCCGCTGACAACGCCGTGACCTTTGAATGTACGGGTGGGAGCGAACTCGCCGAGTCTGTGTCCAACCATATTTTCCGTCACGAAGACAGAAACAAAGGTTTTGCCGTTATGCACATTGAAGGTATGTCCGACGAAATCCGGAATCACCATCGAACGACGGGACCAGGTCTTGATCGGGGCCTTCTTGCCGGATTTGTCCATTTTCTCGATCTTCTCGATCAGGTAATAGTCCACAAAGGGACCTTTTTTGATAGATCTGGGCATTATTTCTTCCTCCGTTCAACGATGAAGCGTTTGCTGTTCTTTCTCGGGCAGCGTGTCTTCTTGCCTTTGGCAAGCTGACCCCAGGGCGAAACGGGATGACCGCCGCCGCTTGTTCTGCCTTCACCGCCGCCCATCGGATGGTCGACCGGGTTCATCGCAAGTCCGCGGACGTGCGGTCTCTTGCCGAGGTAACGCTTCTTGCCGGCCTTGCCGAGGGATACGTTCATGTGGTCGCCGTTGCCGACCTTGCCGATCGTCGCTTTGCAGGCGAGATTGACGAGACGGACTTCACCGCTGGGGAGCTTGACCTGCGCATAATCGCCGTCTTTGGAACGGAGCAGGGCAACCTGTCCTGCGGAGCGGACCATCTTGGCGCCGCGTCCGGGAACGAACTCGATGCAGTGGATTTCGAGACCGACCGGGATGTTGCGGAGGGGCATGGCATTGCCCGGCTTGACTTCCGCCTGCTCATCGGAGATGACAGTCTGACCGACCGTCAGGCCTTCCGGAGCGAGGATGTAACTCTTCTCGCCGTCCGCATATGCCAGAAGGGCGATGAATGCGGAGCGGTTCGGATCGTACTCGATCTGCTGAACGACTGCGGGCACACCCTCTTTGGTGCGCTTGAAGTCGATCATTCTGTAGCGGCGCTTGTTGCCGTTGCCGCGGAAGCGAGTGGTGATTCTGCCCGCGCTGTTACGTCCGCCGGTGGATTTTTTGCCTTTGGTAAGGCTCTTCTGCGGTGCGGTGCGCGTCAGTTCGGAATAATCCAGAACCGTGATGTATCTGCGGCTCTTGGTAATCGGATTAAAAGATTTTGTAGGCATGTGTTAACTCCTTACGCGAGGTCGATCGAGCCTTCGGCGAGAGAAACGACGGCCTTCTTCCAGTCGGGGCGTTTGCCCGGAATGGGGGATCTGCCGGAACGTTTCATCTTGCCTTTGCAGGTCATGATGTTGACGGATTTCACCTTCACGCCGGGATAGATTTCCTCGATCGCGTCGGCGACCTCAAGTTTGGTTGCCTTGGGAGCCACCTTGAAAGCGTACTGGTTGGCTTCTTTCAGAACCGCGCTCTTCTCGGTTACGAGAATATTACGAATGGTTTCAAAAGCTTTGGACATTTTACCGTGTCTCCTGCTCAAGCGAGACGCTTGACGAATTCGTCGAGCGCATCTTTGGTGAACATCAGCTTATCGGAGTAAACTACCTGATAGGTATTCACCGATGCGGCTTTGATGAGGATCGCGAGCGGCAGGTTGCCTGTGGCTCTGAGCTGATTCTCTTCATATTCCTTGACCGCGATGAGAACCTTGGCGGCATCCGCCTTGAAGGCTTTCAGAACGGCTGCGGCGCTCCTGGTCTTGGCATCCTGAAGATCGAAGTTCTCCAGAACGATGACCGCACCCTCTTTCACCTTTTCGGAGAAGGAGCGTTTGAGAGCAAGCTGTTTGACCTTGGCGTTGAGTTTGAATGCGAAGCTGCGCGGCTTGGGACCGAACGCAACGCCGCCGTGACGCCAGACCGGATTTCTTGTGCTGCCGGCACGCGCACGGCCGAGACCTTTCTGCTTGAAAGGCTTCTTGCCGCTGCCGGAGACTTCCGCTCTGGTCTTGGTGGACGCCGTGCCCGCGCGGAGTTCCGCGAGGAAGCCGACCACTGTATCGTGCACCGCCTGTGCACCTTTGTCAAATTCAAGGCAGGAATCATCAAGCGTGTAGTCGCCGACTTTCTCTCCCTTGATATTGAAGATGTCAATATTCATGGACATTGTTTCACCTGTTGTTTAGTAGTTGAGGTTATCCGCCGCGGATTATTTCTTCTTGGCCTGCTTGACGAACAGAGTTCCGCCATTCGGTCCCGGGACGGCGCCTCTCACGAACAGCAGGTTTTCCTCTGCCGAGACGCTGACGATTCGCAGATTCTGGACGGTTCTGGAGGCATTGCCCAGCTGACCCGCCATTTTCTTGCCCTTGATGATGTTGCCAGGCCATTCACGGCAGCCGATGGAGCCCGGCTTTCTGTGCCAGCCGCCGCCGTGTCCGTCACGTCCGCCTTTGAAGTGATGACGAACCATAACGCCGTTGTAGCCTTTGCCTTTGGTGGTTCCGGTAATGTCAAGGAATTCACCCGCCGCGAAGATATCCGCCTTCACGACTGCTCCGACTTCGAGGCTGCAATCGCCTTCCGTGCGGAACTCCTTGATCACCGCCGGCGGATTCTTGTCCAATCCGGCCTTGACCACCGTACCGAGTACCTGTTTCGTGACATTTTTGACTTTGCGAGAGCCGAATCCAACCTGAACAGCCGTATAGCCGTCCCTCTCCTGTGTCTTGACATCAAGAACGACGCAGGGTCCGGCCTCAATGACCGTAACCGGAACAAGTGTTCCCTTCTCGTCGTAGACCTGAGTCATACCGACTTTCTTTCCGATAATACCTTTCATTCTGCTCCTTCCGGGCACTTGCCCTCTCGGAAAAGGCCTTGGTGCCCAAGCTTTTTTGCTCCGGCCCGGAAACGGATTCCCCGAACCGGAGTGTTTTCATTGGAATTATTTTCCAACCTTCAATAAAATATCAACACCGGCGGGAAGATTCAGCTTCTTCAGCTCATCCACTGTTCTCGCCGTCGGATTGATGATATCCATAAGACGCTTGTGCGTGCGGCTCTCGAACTGATCCATGGACTTCTTGTCAACATGGGGAGAGCGGTTCACGGTGTAACGCTGAACACGGGTCGGAAGCGGAATCGGTCCCGCAACCATGGAACCCGTCTTGCGGGCGGTGTTGAGAATCTCCGCAACAGACTGATCAAGAATACGGTGTTCGTACGCCTGAAGTTTGATACGGATCTTCTGTACGGCTTTTGCACTCGGTTTTGTGCTCATTTCTTATTCTTCTCCACAATTTTTTCTTGGACTTGAGTCGGGACTCGTTCGAAGACGCTCGGTTCCATCACATACGATGCGCGGCCCTTGGAGAGGGAGCGGATCGCAGTGGCATAACCGAAGAGCTCGGACAGCGGAACGTTCGCAACAATCTTCGTCGAACCGTTTTCCGGCGTCAGTTCCGCAATCTGACCACGACGTTTCGTAATGTCACCGATGATGTCGCCCTGGTTTTCATCCGGGCAGGTGACTTCGACTTTCATAATCGGCTCAAGGAGGCAGAGTCCCGCCTTCTTCGCAGCCTCTTTCAGACCCATCGAAGCGGCGATCTTGAACGCCATTTCCGAGGAGTCGACCGGGTGATACGATCCGTCAACGATATCAACGTTGAAGTCGATGATCGGATAGCCCGCAAGCACACCGGTCTGCGCTGCTTCACGGATGCCCTGTTCGATCGGCTTGATGTATTCCTTCGGAATCGCACCGCCGACGATCTTGTTCTGAACCGTGACGCCGTGTCCCTGTTCCATCGGCTGGACGTTGAGCACGCAATGTCCGTACTGACCGCGGCCGCCCGACTGACGGACGAACTTGGAGTCGTAGGAAGCAGGCTTGAGCATCGCTTCACGGTAGGCGACTTCCGGCTGACCGGCAACAGCTTCCACGTGGAATTCACGAACCAGACGGTCCATGATGATCTCGAGGTGGAGCTCACCCATACCGGAGATAATCGTTTGTCCGGTTTCCTGGTCGGACTTGATCGTGAAGGTCGGGTCTTCCTGCGCGAGTGCGATCAAAGCGTTGGAGAGCTTGTCGCGATCCGCAGTGGTTTTCGGCTCGACGGCGATCGAGATGACCGGATCCGGGAAGTGCATGGATTCGAGAACGATCGGGAACTTCTCATCGCAGAGAGTGTCACCGGTGGTGACGTTCTTCAGACCGACGGCCGCGGCGATGTCGCCGCAGAAAATCTGCTCGCGCTCTTCGCGGGAGTTCGCGTGCATCTGAAGCAGACGTCCGAAACGCTCCTGCTTGCCGGTGCGCGGATTGAGAAGCGTCTGTCCGCAGGTCGCCGTTCCGGAATAGATACGGAAGAAGAAGAGCTTGCCGACATACGGGTCGGTCGCAATCTTGAACGCGAGAGCGGTGAAGGGCTGATCATCGCCGCAATGAACGGAGATCGTCTCTTCCATGTTGTAGGGATTGTGTCCGACGGTTTCCCAGATGTCAACCGGGGACGGGAGGTAGTCAGCCACAGCGTCGAGGAGGGACTGAACACCTTTGTTCTTGAAAGCTGAACCGCAGAACGCAGGAACGAGTTTTCCGGCGAGAACCGCTTTACGGATGATCGGGCGGAGCTCTTCGGCGGGAATATCTTCGCCGTCGAGGAAGCGCATTGCAACATCATCATCGAAATCGGCGACCTTCTCGACGAGTTCGTCATGATACTGCTTGGCAAGATCCTTCATGTCTTCCGGAATGTCGATCGGCAGCGGGTTTTCACCGTTGTCGCCGTTGAATTTGATGGCCTTCATTTCGAGGACGTCGATCAGACCGGAAAAGTCTGCTTCAGCGCCGATCGGAATCTCGAGCGGGGTTGCATTGACTTTGAGTTTCTTGCGCATATCTTCAACGACTTTGAAGAAGTTTGCGCCGGTACGGTCCATCTTGTTCACAAATGCCATGCAGGGAACATGATACTTCTTAGCCTGACGCCACACGGTTTCGGACTGGGGCTGAACGCCGCCGACCGCGCAGAAAACGCCGACCGCGCCGTCGAGAACGCGCAGAGAACGCTCCACTTCAGCAGTGAAGTCCACGTGTCCCGGGGTGTCGATGAGGTTGATTCTGTGTTTCTTGCCGTGACGCATCCAGAAACAGGTTGTCGCTGCGGAAGTAATCGTGATGCCGCGTTCCTGTTCCTGAACCATCCAGTCCATCGTTGCGGCGCCGTCATGAACCTCACCGATTTTGTGGGTCTTGCCGGTGTAGAAAAGGATACGTTCAGAAAGAGTCGTCTTTCCCGCATCAATGTGAGCCATGATTCCGATATTACGCGTTTCGTGAATCGAGGCAATGCGCTTCGGAGACTCGTTACAGAGATGTTCTGATTCTGCTGTCATAGTTCAGTCTTTCAATGAGCATGTTGTGTTGAGATTACCATCTGTAATGGGCAAAGGCCTTGTTGGCCTGCGCCATCTTGTGCGTATCTTCCTTCTTTTTAATGGAAGCGCCCTGGTTGTCGAATGCGTCAAGAAGCTCGGAAGCGAGAGCATCCGTCATGGATTTTCCCTTTTTAGCCTGGGAATAGGTTGTGATCCAGCGCATCGCGAGAGCGACCTGGCGTTCCGCCGGGACATCGATGGGAACCTGGTAGGTGGCACCGCCGACTCGACGGCTCTTGACTTCGACTTTCGGCTTGATGTTCTCAACAGCCTGAATGAAGACCTCAAGCGGCTCCATGTCTTTCTTCTTCGTCTTGAGCTGATCGAAAGCACCGTAAACGATGCTCTGAGCAACAGACTTCTTGCCGTTGCGCATGATGGTATTGATCAGGCGGGCGACGAGCTCGCTGTTGTACTTGACATCGGGAATCAGCACTCTTTTCGTGATTTTACGTCTTCTCATTTCACTTCATCCTGATTATTTTTTCTTTTTGCCTGCTGCTTCGCCGGCCTTCGGCACTTTGGCTCCGTACTTGGAACGGCCCTGTTTACGGCCTTCAACACCAAGACTGTCGAGTGCACCGCGGACGATGTGATAACGAACACCGGGGAGGTCACGGACACGGCCGCCCTTCACGAGAACAACGGAGTGTTCCTGAAGGTTGTGTCCCTCGCCGCCGATGTAAGCGGTAATTTCCTGACCGTTCGTAAGACGGACCTTCGCGATTTTACGCAGCGCGGAGTTCGGCTTCTTCGGCGTTCTTGTTGTAACCTGCAGGCAGACTCCACGTCTCTGCGGGCATTTTGTAAGAGCTTTCGATTTGCTCTTGGCGACTTTCGGTCTGCGACCGGCCTTTACTAGTTGGTTGATTCTCGGCAGCTTTTTTCAGCAAGTGTATAACATGGCGGATTCCATCATCGTCGGGCAGTTCGTCGGGTCCTCGGCGCTGGCGGCGGTCGGTGCCTGCGCCGCGCTGACCAATGTGTTCATCTGTGTGGCGCTGGGGGCCGGGGTCGGCGCGGGC
>URNE01000049.1 GCA_900549045.1 uncultured bacterium
CACGGTAAAAAGGGAAAATGAAACTGACGAAAAATATTCCGGCCCGGACGATCGAGCGCATGGTTTTGTATAAGAGACTCCTTTCGGATCTGCTTTCCAAAGGACAGAAAACACTTTTTTCACACCAGCTCGCCGCACTGGCTCACAACACCCCGGCTCAGGTGCGGCGCGACATCATGACGATCGGACACGAGGGAAGCCCTCACAAAGGGTATGATATCGCCAGCCTCATCTCCCGCATCACCGTCATACTCGACGGCTCGAAAGACCGTTCCATTGCGCTGGTGGGAGTCGGAAACCTCGGACGCGCCATTCTCTCGTATTTCACTTACCGCCACCCGGGGCTGACCATCGTTGCGGCGTTCGATACGGATGAAAGCAAAGTCGACCGCGTCATCTCCGGCTGCCGCTGCTATCACACCAGGGATTTCGAATCGAAAGTCAAGGAGCTTGACATCAACGTCGGAATCATCACGGTTCCCGCGGGACAGGCGCAGGCGGTTGCCGACATGATGGTCGCAGCCGGAATCAAAGGCGTGCTCAATTTCGCTCCGGTTCCGCTCCGCGTGCCGGAGACGGTCTGCGCGGACCGCATCGACATCGCCAGCTCGCTGGAAAAACTCGCTTATTTCGCCGATCATCTGAAACAGCGCGACTGACCTGAATGCAGAACGAACGGAACATCGCCGCCATCCTGGAACGCCATCCCGCCGGAGTGCGGGAGAATCTGATTGCAATTCTCCAGGATGTTCAGGAGTCGCAGGGGGCGCTCTCCCGTGCCGCGATCATTGCAATTGCCCGGCATCTCGGGCTTGCCGCGGGAAAGGTTTACGGCGTGGCGACATTCTACAATCAATTCCGCTTTGAAAACACGGGAAAATACCACATCATTCTCTGCCGGGGAACAGCGTGCCACGTCAAAGGCTCCGCCGCGATTCTCGATTTTCTGGAACGCTATCTCCGGATTCATCCGGGCGAAACGACGGCGGACGGTTTGTTCAGCCTGGGAGTCTCGCCCTGCCTCGGCGCGTGCGGACTGGCTCCCGTCATGAGCGTCAACGGAGAGATTCACGCCTGTGTGAACGAAGACAAAATCCGCGACATCGTTTCCGCAATCCGCGACCGCGAGGGGAGGGAGGCATGACCGCATATCCGCAGGACGTCAAGTCGATTCTTCTCTCCATGCTGACTTACGACGGCATCAAGCAGGAGATTTCCGGACGGGCGAAGGAGCTCGGTTCGCTTCTGCTCCGCAGAAATCCGCAGCGTCCGGCCGTGTTCGTCGGGACGGCGACTTGCGGGCTGGGGGCGGGTGCCGGACACACGCTTGCCGCTGTACGCGAATTTCTGAAATGGCACAACGTCGATGCGGAAGTCGTAGAAACCGGCTGTCTGGGACTCTGTTCGGCGGAACCGGTCGTGATGGTCCAGCTTCCCCGCTTCGCGCGGTTGGTCTATTCTTTTGTGACAAAAGAGAAGGTGGAACCGCTTCTTTCCGCGCTCCTGCTTGAAAAACGAGTGCCGGAGGAGGGATTGCTCGGACAGATCGTGCTTGAGGGACAGTCCGCCGCGCCGGGAATTCCGCTGCTGAAGGAGCATCCGTTTTTCCGCGGACAGACTTTCCGCGTGCTTCAGAACTGCGGCATTGTCGATCCCGGATCGATTGAAGAATATCTGGCAGGCGGCGGGTACCGCGCATTCGCGAAGTCGCTTCACACCATGACGCCGTCTGAAATCTGCGAAGAGGTGGAACTGAGCGGACTGCGCGGGCGCGGAGGCGGCGGCTTCCCGACGGGGACCAAGTGGAAGCTCGCCCTGAATTCCGCCAGCGACCAGAAATATATGATCTGCAATGCGGATGAGGGCGACCCCGGGGCGTTCATGGACCGCGCACTCATAGAGGGGGATCCGCACCGTCTGATTGAGGGACTTGCAATCGCGTCCTATGCCATCGGAGCCGGACGCGCTGTCATCTACATCCGTGCGGAATACCCGCTCGCCATCCGGCGTCTGGAAAACGCAATCGACCAGGCGCGGGCGTACGGTCTGCTCGGAGAAAATATTCTGGACAGCGGTTTCGATTTGAAAATCGTCATCCGCAAAGGCGCGGGCGCGTTCGTCTGCGGCGAGGAAACCGCGCTGATCCGGAGCATCGAGGGCAAGCGCGGGATGCCGGGACCGCGCCCGCCGTTCCCGACGGAGAAAGGGCTTTTCGGGAAGCCGACGGTCATCAACAACGTTGAAACAATCGCCAATGTTCCGGGACTGATTCTGAACGGACGCGACTGGTTTGTTTCGGTCGGGACGAAACGGAGCCGGGGAACAAAGGTGTTCGCTCTCTCCGGAAAAGTGGTCCGCACCGGAATTGTGGAAGTCGCAATGGGCGTATCCCTGCGTTCCGTCATCGAGGAGATCGGCGGGGGGATGCAGAACCGGAAACGGTTCAAGGCGGTTCAGATCGGCGGTCCTTCCGGCGGCTGCATTCCCGCTTCCCATGCGGATCTGCCGATTGATTACGAAACTCTGCGCGAGTTTGGAGCGATGATGGGCTCCGGCGGACTTGTCGCCATGGACGAGGACACCTGCATGGTCGACGTCGCCAAATATTTCATGGAATTCATTCAGAACGAGAGCTGCGGCAAATGCGTTCCCTGCCGCGAGGGAACGCGCCGGCTCCGCGAGATTCTGGAACAGATCACGCGTCCGCGCTCTGCGGAACATGGAGACGATGCGCTTCTCCGCTTCAAAGCCATACTGAAACTCCGCAACCTTGCGGACGTGATCCGCTCGACGAGTCTTTGCGGGCTCGGACGGACCGCGCCGAATCCGGTTCTTTCGACTCTGCGCTGGTTCCGCGACGAGTACGAAGCGCATATCTACGACCGCCGCTGTCCCGCGGGAGTCTGCAAGGGACTGATCCGCTGCGAAATTGACCCCGCGCTCTGCCGCGGCTGCACGGTCTGCGCACGGACCTGCGTGCACGGGGCGATTGCCGGATCGGCGAAAAGCATTCACCGCATCGACCAGATCCGCTGCACCGGCTGCGGCGCATGCCTGAAAGTCTGCAAGTTTCACGCGGTCCGGCGGCTGGAGGAGTGAGAAATCATGTTTGAAATTACCGTCAACAACCGAGTTATCGACGCCGAGGAGGGGGAGACGATTCTTTCCGCTCTGACGCGCGTCGGCATCCGCGTTCCGACACTCTGTCATCTTCCTGATCTGCCGCCGGTGGGCGCCTGCCGGATCTGCATTGTGGAGGTCGAGGGGGCGGAGGGCGACGGCCTGGTACCCTCCTGCTCCTATCCCGTCGCGGAGGGAATGCGGATTTTCACAAATTCGCGAAAAGTCATCAATGCCCGCAGAACTCTGCTGGAGCTTCTTCTTTCCAATCATCCGGACGATTGTCTTTACTGTCAGAAAAGCCGCGACTGCCGTCTGCGTACGCTCGCGGAGGAATACGGCGTCCGCGAACGCACGCCGGGCAAACGGTTCCGGGAGAAACTGCGCGACCTGACCGGAGCTTGCGTTGTCCGCGATGCATCCAAATGCATTCTTTGCGGCAAATGCGTGCGCGTGTGCGAGGAGGTTCAGAAAGTTTCCGCCATCGGCTTCGTCGGACGCGCGGGGCGGACGGTCGTCGCGCCCGCATTTCATCAGAGCATGAATGTTTCGAGCTGCGTCGGCTGCGGACAGTGCACGCTGGTCTGCCCGACGGGAGCTCTGGTGGAGCATTCGTCGCTGGACCGTGTTGCCGCGGCGGTGGGCGATCCGGAAAAATGCGTGGCGATCCAGCATTCCCCCGCGGTTGTTCTTGCGGTTGCGGAGGAGTTCGGGCTGAAGCCGGGAATGGATGTCCCGGGGCTTCTGAACGCCGCGTTGCGCAGAATCGGGTTCCGCAAGGTGTTCAACAGCGCGTTTGCGGCGGATATCGCGATTCAGGAGCAGTCGAAAGAGCTTGTGGAACGGCTGAAATCGGGGGAAAATCTTCCGCTGATCGCCGCCTGTTCCTCCGCGGTTCCGTTTATCGAGGAATTTTATCCGGAATTCATTCCGAACCTTTCAACAGTGCGGAGCGCACAGAGCATTCTCGCATCGCTGATCCGCACGCGTTTTGCGGGCGAGGTGGGAGTTTCGCCCGACCGGATTCACTGTGTTGCCGCCGCGCCCTGCACCGCGCGGAAAAACGAGGCCGCGCATGCGGTCCCCGGAGGCGAGGCGGCGCTGGACGCGGTTCTGACTTCGCGCGAGCTTCTGCGCCTGCTCCGTCTTTACGGAATCGATTTCAATTCTCTTCTTCCGGAACCGGCGGACGCTCCGTTCGACATGCGCAGTACGGCGGGCAAACTGTCGGATGTTTCGGGCGGGACGGCGGAGGCGATTCTCCGTACGACGCACCGTCTGCTTTCGGGACGCGAACTGAAATCCATGAAAATTGAATCGCTCCGCGGTCTTGACCCGTTGAAAGAGACGACGATCCGCATCGGTGACGCGGAAATCGGCGTGGTTGTGGTGAGCGGGCTCGGCGCGGCCCGCCGGGTTCTTGACCTGATCCGTTCCGGCGTGATGCGGGACGTGAAGCTGCTGGAGATTCATGCGTGTCCGGGCGGCTGCATTGCGGGCGGCGGACAGCCCTTTGGCGTTACGCCGGAGAAAATCAAGTCGCGGATGCAGGCGCTTTATTCGATAGACCAGAGCGAGCATCTGCGCACGGCGCATTCCAATCCGGATGTCCGCGCCCTGCTTGAGACGCTGTCCGCGCCGGAGTCCGCGGAGCTGTTTCATACTGCCTATGCTCCGCGCGATGTGATTGTCTGAAAGGAGTCGCAATGAGTATTTACGCCGGCTGTCATGCATTGATTGCGGATCCCGATTTACGTTTTTCGTCTTCGCTGAAAGAACACCTGGCGTCGCTCGGTTTTACGGTGGCGGCGGTATCGACCGCGCGGGAAGCGGAGGAGGCCGCGGAAGCGATTCCCCCGGATCTTCTGATTTGCGAGATTATGCTGGAGTATCCGGACAGCGGGTTCGTCTTGTTGCATCATCTCCGTCCGCGCTATCCTTCGATGTGCGCCGTTGTCATTTCGGGAGTATCCTTCCGCACCGGACTTCACTTCGACCTTTCCGATCCCGGAGCGCGAGAGTGGATCAACGCGGACGCCGTTCTGGACAAGGATATCCGGTTTGAACAGCTGGATGACGTGTTGAGTGTCGCGCTCTTTGAGCGCTCGAAAGTGTCGCCCCAGGCGGGGCTCGGCAAGTGTCGTCGCTGAAGCTCCTCGAAAGTGTCGGCGGCGTTGCCGCCTCGGCAAGGGCCGAGAGCTTCGCTCTGTTGAGCGGCTGTTGCCGCATGAGGATGGGGGAAGGGTGATTTTGTCATGCAGAATGGTATAGCTGTTAGAGCAAAAAGTTGCGCGTCAGCGTGTAAGCGCCGGAGGCGCGCATTGAAAATAGTATGCGTCAGCATCAGCGGAGCGAAGCTCCCGTCCCTTTCGAGCGCTCGAAGAGCGCGACACTTGCCGAGCCCCGTCAGTGGCGACACTTTCGAGGCGGCATTGCCGCCGACACTTGCCGAGCGCTCGAAGAGCGCGACACTAACTAAGGAGGGATTATGGATAAAATCAGAATAAAAAATCTTCGTCTTCCGATTGTCATCGGGACATTGGAGCATGAACGGAAGTTTCCGCAGAATGTCGTGTTCAATATTGAACTGGAATACGATATGCGGAAGGCGGGAGAGACCGATAATCTGTTCGAGGCGGTGGGTTAAAGCGCAGTGGAACGGCGGATCGTCGAATTCGTTTCGACGTCGCGTTTTCAGCTGCTGGAGGCGCTCGGGGAGGGCGTTGTTCAGAACTGTTTCAGTATGGATGAACGGATTCAGACTGTGCGGGTCCGGATAACAAAACCTGCGGCGGCTGTTCGGGCGGAGGCAATCGAAATCGAAATCGAAAGGAGCCGGAAATGAACGTTTGGAATGAAAATTTTACCGTACGTCATACCGAAGTTTCGCGCGAAGGAAAACTGCGCATTGACGCCTTTTTCGATTATATGCAGGAGGCCGCGGCCAATCATGCGACGGATCTGGGGTGCGGACTTGCCGACCTCGAAACACGGGGGATGATGTGGGTGCTCTCACGTCTGCGTCTGCGCATTTACCGCACTCCGGGAATCGGCGAACGGATTGCCGTAACCACATGGCCGTCCGGAGTGGACAAGCTGTTCGCCACACGCGAATTCATTCTGACAGCCGGAGACGAACAGATTGCCGCAGGCTCCAGCTTCTGGCTGCTGCTTGACCGGGCGAGAATGCGTCCGCTCCGCGTGCCGGAGTCTCTGCCGATTCCGTTGCCGGACAACAGCGGGCGCGAACGGGTGTTCGCCGATCTGCCGAAACTGCCGCGCCGGGAGTGTGCGGATCCTTTGCCGCTGACGGTGACCGAATCGCAGATTGACGTGAACCGTCACATGAACAACGCCCGCTACGTTGCGCGTCTGTTCGACTGGCTCGCCGTGCGTCTCGGATCGGCTCCTGTGGTTTCGGAGATTCAGGCGAACTTCCTGATCGGAACCGCGCCGGAATCGGTGCTGACCGTGTCGGGAAGCGAGACGGATGGCGTCTGGTATATTGAAGAGAGTGTGGATTCGGTTCCGCATTTTCAGGCGGAGGTCCGGTTATAATTTTTTTCTGCAATGAAAAATCCCGTCCGCCATTTCTGACGGACGGGATTAAGCGGGGTTTTTGTTTTTTCCGGATCAGCGTTCGGGGTCGAGTCCGAACTGACGGAATCCGTAGGAGTTGAATTCTCCGGAGGTGTTTCCGGAAACCGCTTCCTTGATGTCGGTGATGTCGCCCTGGAGTCCTGCGGGGATCGCGGTTGCGGGGGTGACGAGTTCGCATTCGGCGACGATTACGAGCTGCGAATTCTTTGTGGATTCACCTTCGCTGGAGAAGAGCCATCCGAGGACGGGGATGTCCTTCAGGAGCGGGATGCCGGTGGAGCTGCGGACAACTTCGCTTTTCCGGATTCCGCCGATCACGAACCGGTTTCCGGTGGAGTTGCCGATCATGACGTCGTTTTCGGAAACGCTGGTTGCGAGACGCGGCGCGCCGCTGGAGGCGTAGCCGAGAAGCGAGGTCGCCGTGACGCCGACTTTCAGGGTCGTCGCCTTTTCCGTGACGGAGGGGGTGACGGTCATGTTGAAGGCGAATCCGTTCACCGGTTTCGTGGTGATTTCCGGACCGCGTCCGCCGTCGGCCGGGGCGTTCAGATAGAATTTGATGGAGGAATCGTCTTTGATATGGGCGGCCTCGACGGTTTTGACCGCTTCGCCGCGTCCGGCGATGGTGAAGGTGGTTCCGTTCACCCCCTGGAGGTCGTAGCAGACCGTGGATGGGGTCTGAATCTTGACGACGGAGAAGGGGCCGCTTGCGGTGACTTTGTGTCCGCCTGCGCTGGTGATGTCGAGCGAGCCCTGATCCTTGACGTATCCCGAGCTGATTGTGGTTGCCGCGCCGGTATCTTCTTTCGCATTGACGATGAATACGCCGGTGGAGCGGTTCAGGACGGTCTCCCGATTGTTTCTTGCGCGGACTTCACCGCTCATCGCGATTTTCGCTTTGTTTTTGGAGACGAGGAAGTCGAGGTAGCGCGTGTTCCATTTCGGGTTGAAGTTGATGAATTCGGCGAGATTGTGTTTGCCTCCCTTGACCATGCCGCCGGCGTAGGTTGCGGACCAGTTGTCGCGGTAGGTTCCTCCCATGGAGAAGAAGTTCGCGCCTTCGTTGTTCTTCCATGCCTGGAAGTCGGCGCCGATCTTGCCGTCGTTTTCCGCCATGAGTTCATAGATTGTATAGCGGATGCGGACCTGCGGGTGTGGAACGTCGTAGAGTTTCAGCATCTCTTCGATGTTCTTCTTCGAATAGAGCGCGGTGTTGAAGAACAGCGCGTTGAGGTCTTTGTCCTCGCGGACTTTGTCTTTGCCGCCGATCAGTTCGGTGGTGTCGTCGGACATGTTGGCTCCGACTGCTTCGATCATGTTGAGGAGTTCGGAAGCCGGACGGTTTTTCGGGAAGTAGAGGAACTTCGGCTGACCGGAGGAGTTCTTGATTCCTTTTGCGTCGAGTTTGGCGACGATGGAGTCGATGCCCATGCCGTCGGGACCGTCTTTGAAGCGGTACTCTTCGGCGGAGACGATCAGCAGTCCGGTTCCGTCCATGAGGACCATTGTTTCAACGCCGGTCGGGGCTTTGAGGTACTGGTCGTAGCAGGCGGACATTGCGAGCGGGGTGCTGAGTTCCGTGTGGTTTGCGATTTTTGCCGCGACTCCGTTGAAGATCCCCGGATTCGTGCGCACGGCCTGAACCATGTTGCGGAGGTAGGGGCGGATCTCGGCGGGATCGGCGTTCTTGAGAACGTAGGTTTTGGTAATGATTTTGGAGTCTGAGGTGTCGCGGACGAAGTGGACCGCGTCGGTGTCGCTTCCGATTTCGACCTGCAGCTGGGCCTGGACGTTGGAGGGGAAGTATGCCGGATTCAGGTTTCCGGTCGGCAGTTCGCTTGCAGCGGCGGCGCCTGCGGCGGAGCAGACTGCGCCGAGAAGAATGCGTTTGAATTTTCTGTTCATAAAATCAGTCCTTTCCGTGGCTTATTTTTCGTTCTGGACGAGTTCGGTGATTTCTGTGAGTTTGCCGGAGATTCTGGAGATGTCGGTGTCGGGGGATACAAATTCAGATTCGGCGGTCAGGAAGAAGTGAGTCTTCTCAATGTTGCGGGTGGTGGTTCCGAAGATGTATTTCAGAACGGGGATTTCGCAGAGGAAGGGGACGCCGATCGTCTGCTCCACATCCATCTGGCGGGTCCAGTCGGTCAGGACGGACTCCTGTTTCATGCGAATGGTTCCGAATCCGTTGATTGCGCTTGATTCCGAAAGTTCGCTTCCGTAGTTGTTGCGTTCGACGACCGAGGCGTTGGAGAGCGCATAGCTGAAGTCGAAGACGCCGTCCGCGGATTTGCCGTCATAGCAGATTGCCGGTGCGGAAACGGTGAGTTTCAGCGAGGCGGTCTGCGAGGCTTCCACGTAGGTTTTGTCGTTGTCCTTTTTCAGAATATTCTGATAATCGGGCGTGAAAGTGGCGGAAGCCGTCTTGCCGTTGCGGAGAGCGAGAGTGACCGTGGAGAGCTGGCGCGCTTTGCCGTTTTGCTGAAGAATGCGGATGAAGCTCATGTCGAACGCCGGAGCGAAGAACATGGCGCCGTATCCCCAGGACATGCTGTCGGAGATGAACGGCATGAGCTTGTTTGCAAGCTGGGCGATCTGGACGGTTTCGTTCCAGCGTCCGGAGAAGAGGTCGGCGCCGAATCCCGCAAGCTGGAGGCCGGGCCCGTTCTTCCATGCGGCGTAGTCGATGCCGATGTCGGTCAGGTCGCTGTCGCGGACTTCATAGAGTTTGAAGGTGACGAGAACCTGCGGGACGGGGCGGTCGAGCCATTTGAGATATTTGAGAAGGTCTTTGCTCTTGTTCGCGGAGTCCTTCCAGTAGATGAGGTTGGAGGTCGCGTCGTAGACGATTCGCGAATCGAACTTTCCCGTGGAGGATTTCGGATTCTTGTAGGTCCCGTCCTGGGCGGCGTAGGCTTCATCGGCGTCGCCGGAGATGCCGGCTTTGACCATCAGCTTGACCATGTCGGCGGAGGAACGCCACTGGGGATTGTAGACGTAGCGCGTGACTCCGGTTCCCTTGACAATGGAGCCGTTGGCGTCTTTGGCTCCGGCCGGGCGGTCCATCTTGGCGATCATGTCGTCCACATAGCGCATCATGGGTGCCGGGGTGGTGACGACGATCCACTGCTGCTTTCCGGCGGAGTAGTTGATGCGGTCGACTTTGGAGTTGTTGGAGTAGCGTTTGACCGCTCCGAGGACGAACGGCACGATGTCGTTTGCCTTGATGTGTTTGAGAGTATAGACTTTGGAGAGCATGTACTCCTGCGCGTCGTCTTCGATGAAGCGGATTTTTCTGGTTTTTTCCCTGTTGACACTGTTTGCGGGGGAGACCGGTTCCGCGGCGACGGCCGCGGTGAAGCCTCCGGCGCAGATTGCCGCAAGGCCGGTCATTCTGAATGCTTTGTTCATACGAACTCCTTGGTTAAGGTTGGCAAACGGTGTTTTCCGTTGCTTTGTCAATAATCTAATCCCCGATTCTTCAGCGATTGTGCGGACC
>URNE01000050.1 GCA_900549045.1 uncultured bacterium
TCAGACAACAGCCATCAATTTTGCATCACGCTATGTAAATGAATCATTTTCAGTATAGGAGGGTCATGAAAAGGCGCGTGCCGGCGTTGTCGGGAAGCTCAAAGGTGTCGGTGCAGCGGAAACGGAGTGCGAGTTTCTGAAGTTCCGGCTTCTCTTTGTCCCGCTGATCAGGCGTACGGTAGACGTAGAGCAGCGCATCCTTGCGGAGGAGCCCCGAAACCTCCTTGATCAGTTTTATGGAATCCGAAACGGCACGCGCGGTGACGATTTCAAAATGACGGCCGTAGTCCTCCGATGAGGCCAATTCGTTCGCACGGGCGTGGAGAGCTTCCAGATTGTCGAGCCCCATCGCATCCGCCGCACGGTTCACGAAATCAATTTTCTTGCGGGTTGAGTCGACGGCGGTGATCTGAAGATCCGGGAAGGCCGCGGCGAGCGGGAGCGAGGGAAATCCCGCACCGCAGCCGACGTCGCAAAGGTTGAATTTTCCTTCCAGATGCGGTGCAATGGAAACGGAATCCGCAATGTGCTTGCTCCAGAACTCCTCCGGCGGAATACGGGTCAGATTCATGGTCCTGTTCGTTTCGTAAAGGATATCCTCAAAAATCGAACAGGCTTTCATGAACTCGTCGAAACGGGATTCCGGGACAAGGCGTTTCAGAAAGGCGAGGCATTCGGCGGACGGGGTGGTGCTCATAATTTGTCGGCTCCGGCAAGATTTAAAATAAAAGTCGTAATTGAAACGGCGGCGAAAAGAAAAAGGAAAAGCGGCATTGCCGGGCGGTATTTTGTCACGGAGAGGCGGATGATCTCCCGTGTGAGGTGCGGTTTGCCTGAAATGAAGATGCCGATCGTTCCGAAAATCAGACAGAGCGTCGCGAAGACGGCGGAGAGGATGGTCGGGGAGGCGAACGATTCTTTCAGGTAAAAGTGTGCCGTCAGAATCATGAATCCGCCGATCGCGCGCGAAAAGAGATGGTCGAGCGCGCAATAAGCGAGGATGATCAGCAGAATCGCAAGCGGCAGCAGGTACTTGTGCAGCGGTTCGGGGAGGATCGGCATGGCGTTCGGGATGCACCAGAGCAGATCGATGATTCCGAGAATGGCTCCGGGGAGCGCCGCTCGCGGAAGTTTCTCGCGTTTTTCCAGGTTCTCTTTATTGACTTTCAGCAGCAGGATTCCGCCCGTGATGCAGAGCACGGCGCAGAGGGGAAGAAGAATCAGATACATGAGGCGGGGATTGAAAAATTCAAACATGGTCATTCCTCCCGTTTCATGGGGGTGATGGATTCGATGTCTTCGCGCTTGTAGGAGTAGGTCACGCCCGGTTCCGGTTCATAGATGACGCTTTTGTTCGACTGGGAAATGAGGCGTCCGTGGATCTGTTCGCCGGATTTGAGTTTCAGAAGAGTGTTTGCAATCCACATCTTCTGGGTGTCCAGACGTTTGATTTCCCCCTTTGCAACGTTGACTTTGACGGTTTTCCTGTTGGGACGCGCATGTTTGTGCGCAAGCTGAAGCGTGTGCATGCCGGGTTTCAGTCCGCGGACGGAGAACACTTTGGAGTTGTCGGAATTGCCGTCCGGAATGGTCGCTCCGAGTTCCTTGCCGTCAAGATAGACCGTGATGCCGGCGGGGTAGGTCGCGAAGTCGATGCCGCCGGTGTTGACCTTCATGGAGAATGCGTGTGAAAGCTTTTCTCCTGCGGGGAGGTCAAGCTGGACTGTTTCGGTGTCATAACCGCTGCGCGCGGCGGTGACGGTGTATTTGCCGACCGGCAGGTTTTTGACGGTGACGGGCGCCGCTCCGTAGTCTTTGCCGTTGATGCGAATCAAGGCGTTGACCGGTTCGGTGGTGATGGAGAGCGCGCCGGGAAGAGGGTTCAGTTTTACGTTGACTTCAGTCGTCTTGTTGCGGCGGATGGAGACGGTCTGCTGGTAGGCCGTGTAGCCGCTGCTCTGGATTCTCAGAGTGTATCTGCCCTGTTCATGGGAGCCTGAGTAAGGTGTCCGGCCGACGTCCTGTTCATCGAGGTAGACGAGAGCCGCTTTCGGCAGAGATTTGACGGAGAGAGTGCCGACGTTTGATTGAAGAACGGTCTGGATCATGCGCGGGCGGGCGTCGGAGATTTCCCACTCGACGTTCCGCCGGGTATAGCCGCTGAGCTTCAGCGTCGCGGAGTATTTTCCGATGGGCAGCTCCCGGATGGTGAACGGGGTAACGCCGAGCTCTTTGCCGTCCATGATTACAGTTGCTCCGGCGGGAGTCGTCTGAAAGAGGACGGAGGCACTCTGCTGTTTCAGGACTTCCGTGAGCTGGAGTTTCTGCCGGGGTTTCAGTTCGATGATTTTCCAGACAGTTTCATAGCCGGGTTTGGAGAGTTTGAGCAGACGGGTTCCGGCGGGAATGCGGCAGCCGAACGGTGTTTTGCCCTGCGGCTTGCCGAGAAGCACAACTTCCGCGTCCTGCGGTTTTGTGTTGATACGGAGCACCGCGCGCGGATCTTCCTGTTTTTTTTCTCCGCATCCTGCGAGCAGCAGGGCGAATGCGGAAAGGATGGCGAAAAGAGAATATTTTTTCATGAGGTCACTTCTTTCTCAGCTGCCTGTCGAATTCGAGTTTGTAGGTTTTGAGTTTGGGGTACGCTTTGCTGTCGGGGCCGAGCAGATCCATGGCTTTCTGGCATTCGGCGGAGGCGCGGGCGTAGTCGCGCAGTTTGTAGAACTGCTGAATGTTGAACTCAAGGTCGCGGCGGAGTTTTTCGAACGTCTGTTCGGCTTCGGCAAGATGCTTGCGGGCCTCATCCCATTCCGGCGGTTTTGGGGAGAACTGCTCGAAGTATTCCATGGAGAGTTTGTAGCGGGAGATGGCCTGACGGAGATTTTCCGGCTTGGCCTGGTAGGATTTGTAGAGGTCTTCGGCTTTGCGGAAGGTCAGATCGGCATATTTCTTCATCTCCTCCACATTCATGGAAACGGAGATCAGACCGTTGTCGTCGGAGAAGCGGTCGATGGCGCGCTCAATGGCTTCAAAGGAGCTTTTTGCGAAATTGTTGCGGACGGTGATGGTGTTCTGCCTGTTGTTCTGAACGATGGTCAGAGTGCGGGTTTCATCGACGTCTTTGGTGACAACATCTTCGGGGTCCTGCTGGAGCTTCATGAAGTCGGTTGCGAGGATGGCGTCGCGCAGATCCCGGGTCGCCCGCGCGGGAACGGAGGGAATCGTTTTCTGAAAATGGCGTCCGTATTTGAGGTCGTCGAGCGTGAAAAACGCGGTGTCGTTCTCTACGGTCAGTGCAAAACGGAAGATGTTGCCGGGTTCGGTTTTCGTGCGCTGGTAGCTCAGGACGAAATCCGGTTTTTTGACTGCCGCGGCACGGGAATTCTCCGTTTTCGGTTCCACGATATTGAGTTTGACGAAGACTGCGAGGACGATCAGGGCGAGAGCGAAGACGAGGACCGGATAGAGAAGTTTGAACTTTTTCTGAGCCGGCGCGGTCCCTTTCTTTTCCTCCTCTTTTTTTCTGTCTTTGGAGAAGAGCGTTTCGAGGGATTTGAGATCGACTGACGGTTTGGGCGGTTGTTCCGGCGCGGGTGGTGGAGCCGGGGCTTCCGCTTTGGATTCCGGCGCGGCAAGGCGCTCGGCGAAAACGAGCGTCTGGTCGCCGATGACAATGGTGTCGCCGTCCGCCAGTGCGGTTTCCGCGGAAATCTGTTTGCCGTTGAGACGGGTTCCGTTGGTGCTGCCGAGATCGAGGATTGACCAGGCGGAGCCGTTGAAGGTTATTTTCGCATGATAGCGCGAAACGCCGGTGACGAGAAGCTGGACGTCGTTGTCCACTTCGCGTCCGATGGATACGCCGGGCGGTGTGAGTTCCATACAGGTTCCCTGTCTGGGACCGTTCAGAAAAAAGAGTTTCATGATTTATCTCCGAATAAGTTCGTTGGAGCGGGAGCTGTTCCGGCGATTCCGGACGGACGGGCGTTCAGTTCGGGGAGCAGTTCCACATCCAGATCAATATAATCTCCGGTCTGCGTGCCGGTTCGCGCGAGGGTTCCGGCGGGCAGTTCGATGGTGAGCACGGCGGAGCGGCAGCCTTCCAGAAACCGCCAGGGGGGGAAGGCTGTGCGCTGATGAACAATCCGGTTGTCGCCGGAAAGAAACAGAAGGTCGATCGGCTGCGTCATGAAGAGCGAGTGGACGGCGTTGCAGTGCTCAAAGACGAGTGCGTCGCACTCGTCCGAGAAGCGGCGTCCGATCATGCCGCGCATCCGTGAGAAGAAGGTTTGCGCGCGGCGCGGCTCTTTTGCGAGAACTGTTTTGCGTGTGACGTTATGCAGAATCATGGGTCAGCGCATCGCTTTCATTGCCTGCAGGATTACGGGGCCGAGCATCAGCAGGAAGACGGCGGGGAAGATGAAGAGGACAACCGGCATGAGAAGTTTGACCGGAGCTTCGCCCGCGAGTTTTTCCGCGAGGGAGAACCGTTTGTTGCGGAGCTGGTCGCTCTGAATGCGGAGAAGCCCGCCGATGCTGATGCCGAGTTCATCCGCCTGGACAATGGCGTTCAGAACTGCGGAAAGTTCGGGCTGCTGGGTGCGTTGAGCCATGTCGCGGAGCGCCGTCTGGCGTTTTTTGCCGAGCTGAATTTCCTGAAGTGCGCGCATGAACTCTTCGCCGAGAGCGTCGACCGGACGCCGCGCGAGAATGTCCTTGAGTGCGGAAAGAAAGTCTTTTCCGGCTTCGACGGAAAGGGTGAGCAGGTCGAGCAGATTCGGGAGTGCGCGGAGAATCGAGAAATGGCGTTTGCCTACCATGTTGCGCAGCCAGGCGCCGGGATAGATGTAAAGCATGGCGAGCAGCACGAGTCCGTAGAGCAGTTTTCCTGCGGCGCCGCAGAGGATCATGACGATGACGCCGAGGCCCAGCAGCAGAATGCGCGCGGCGAGGAAGCGTTCTGCGGAAAGCGTCTGGTCGTATCCCGCCATCATGAGCTGGTTCGCCGTCTTGCGGAGGGAGTCCTGAAGGAGCGGAGCGCGCATGAGCGGCAGAAGATTGCCGGTCAGCGGAAGCATGATCTTGATCAGAACGGGGATCGGTTTGCGGATTTCGGGCGGTTCGCCCGCGCTTTTGTCGAATTCAATGGAGGAGAGGGCTCCGATGATGAGACAGATCACCGCGGTGCAGGAGATTCCGGCGCAGAGCGCGGCGGCGGTTGTCAGAAGCAGATCCATGAGCCGTTGTCCTCCTTAAATGTCGATGTTTGTGATTTTGCGGATGACGAGGAAGCCGGTTACGACGAGTGCAATTGCGGCGAACAGCAGGAGAATTCCGAGCGGGGAATTCAGAAAAGCGTTGACCATGTCGGGCGCGATGTAAGCCATTGCGGCAAGGAGCAGAAACGGCATGGCGCCGATGATGATTGCCTGGAGTCTTCCCTGGGCGGTCAGCGCGGAAACTTTGCGGGTGATGCGGAGACGTTCGCGGATAACGTAGGCGAGACGTTCCAGAACGTTTGTGAGTTCGCCGCCTGTCTGGCGAGCGGTGATGACGGCGATGGCGACCAGTTCAAAATCTTTGGAGCCGACGCGTCTGGACATTTTCGTGAAAGCTTCATCGAAGCTCACGCCGAGGCGCAGTTCCTGCGTCAGAAGATTGAATTCGAAGGAGATCGGGTGGCGGTTGGCTTTGGCAATCTCGTCAAGCGCCTGCGGAAGGCTGAATCCCGCCTTGAGGGAGCCGCTGATGGAGAGAAGCGCGTCTTCAAGCTGTTCGTTGAATTTCGCCAGGCGCTGGTTTTTGAGGAAGCGCAGGTAGAAGCGCGGCGCCGGGAAGGCGATGATGAGCCCGACTGTGCCGAAGAGAAAAATCTTTGCCGCGGAGAGCGTTCCGGTGAAGGCGGCGAACGCGATTCCGAGGAACGCGCCGAGCCCGGCGAATGCGAGGCTCAGGTAAAAGATTTTCTCCGGCGGCATCTGAAGCAGAATGTCGTCGTACTGCACGGAGGTCTCCTCGATGTAGCGTTCCTTGTAGCGGTTGGAGGCTTCCGTGATGAAATCGACGATGACAATGGTCGCGCAGGTGACGGCGAGCGCGGAGCAGAGACATGCGATCAGAGTCAGGTTTGTCAGCAGTTCCATCAGCGCTCCTCTCCTTTCAGCATTCCGCGGGTGAAGATTTCGAGGTCGAGTTTGAGTCCGGCGCGCTTGATGTCCTCCATGAACGAAGGCAGATTGCCGGAGGGGATGTGGCGTCCGGTCATCTTGCCGTTGGCGTCCCAGCCGTCCTGATGATAGGTGAAGATATCCTGCATGGTGATCATATCGCCCTCCATGCGGGTGATTTCAGAGATGTTTGTGACTTTTCGCGTGCCGTCCTTTTCGCGGTTGATCTGAACGATGATCGCGATTGCGGATGCGATCTGTTCGCGGATTGCGCGGAGCGGCAGATCGAATCCCGCCATGAGAACGAGAGTTTCGAGACGCGAAAGAGCGTCGCGCGGAGTGTTTGCGTGGATGGTGGTGAGGGAGCCGTCGTGACCGGTGTTCATCGCCTGAAGCATGTCGAGCGCTTCCCCGCCGCGGCACTCGCCGATGACGATCCGGTCGGGACGCATTCGCAGGGAGTTGCGGACGAGGTCGCGGATGTTGACTTCGCCTTTGCCTTCGATGTTTGCCGGACGCGATTCGAGCCGGACGACATGGTCCTGGCGCAGCTGGAGTTCCGCCGCGTCTTCAATGGTGATGATTCGTTCGGTATCGGGCAGGAAGGAGCTCAGAATGTTGAGAAGCGTCGTTTTTCCGGACCCGGTTCCGCCGGAGATGATGATGTTTTTGCGCAGCTTGACGCAGACGTTCAGGAAATCCGCCATTTCGTAAGAGATGGATCCGAAACGGACGAGGTCGTCGATCTGCAGCGGGTTCCGCGAAAATTTACGGATGGTGATCGTCGGCCCGATAAGCGAGAGCGGCGGGATGATTGCATTCACGCGGGAACCGTCCTGAAGACGCGCGTCGACCATCGGGGAGCTTTCGTCGATGCGGCGTCCGAGGGGAGAGACGATGCGTTCGATTGCCGCAACGACCTGATGATTGTCGGCAAAAGCCATGTCTGTTTTATGCAGAACGCCTTTGGTTTCGACATAGACGCTGTCGGGTCCGTTCACCATGATTTCGGAGATTTCCGGCATGGCGATGAGGTCTTCGAGCGGGCCTAGCCCGATGGCTTCATGAACCAGTTCGCGCTCGATCTTGTCGGTCGTCACACCCGCGGGGAGGGTGACGGTGAGTTCGGAAATGATTTCATGAATGGTGTCTTTCGCCTTCTTTTCGAGATCGCCCTGCGCGGTTCCGGCGAGGACCATGCGTTTGAGGTTCAGCCGTTTGAGCAGTTCGATGTGCGCGAGGCGTTTGATTTCCTGTACGAACGGGCGTGCGGCAAGCGGGATTCCGGAGACTGCGAGAATCGGAATCTCATGTTTGCCCTGATTGTTCAGCGGACGCTGCGCCGGTGCGGGCGGAGGCGGGGCGGAAACGGGCTTCGGCGGTTCCGGCTTCCGCTCTTCGCGGTCTTCGGTTCCGAGCGCAAGAATCTCCGCTTCGCCGATGCGGACGCGGCTGCCCGGGCGGATGTGAACCGTGGTGTCGTGAAACGCTTCGCCGTCGACTTCGATTCCTCCGCCGAGATCGGCGATTTTGAGGTCGGTATCGGTCGCGGTGAACAGGCAGTGACGCGGAACCACGCCGGACGCGTTGAGCGTCAGGTGGCTTGCCGGGCTTGAACCGACCCGGTAGGTTCCCGGAATCAGACGGGCTTTGATTTCGTCGCGTCCGGGAATTCTGATCAGGATTTCATACATGAATCAGTACCTCAGACGCGTGTTTTTCTGTTCCCGTTCCTTCATATAGCGGTTGACGTTCTGCTGAAGATATTTCCAGTTGACGCTCTGGAGGTCGGTGGCGACGGCGGCGTCCTCATAGTTGCGCAGGCTCATATGAATGCGTCCCTTCTGGGAAGCGAAGATGATCATCTCAACCTCTTTGGGGGAGAGTTCGAGAGTGACGGTTGAATAGCCGCGGGCGACGCGTTTGCCTTCCTGCACGCCGTAATCGGTTCCGGTCGCGATGACGCGCACCTTCTGGAGAATGGTGAGGGTGATGGTGTCGAGCGTGGAGTCGCCGCGCATGTCGGGAAATTTGAAGGTTCCGATGAGATCGACGTAATTGTTCGGCTGGACGAGTCCGGAAACGGATGCGGTTTGGTCGACGGCGATGGATACCGCGCGGTATCCGGGCTGAATGAGACGGGTGAGTCCCTCTTTGCCTCCGGAGACGGCGTTCTGGAGGTCATTCCATTGCAGGATTTTTCCGCGCTGGATGGAAAGCTGGGCTTTGCGGTTGATGATGAGGCTCTTCTGGCTGTACGGAATATGGCGGCTGGAAGAGAGCTGCGAGGCGTACATTTTGATTTTCGCGCCGCGGATTGCGTCTTCGGTGATCGGTTCGTTTTCCGCAATGTCTTTCACCAGCTGAATGACGGCGACTTCCGTGGTGGCTGCCTGGATTTTTTTCTTTTCCTGGTTGATCTGCTGGAATGTGAGCATAAAAGCCATCACACCGAAAAATACCGCCGCCAAAAGTAAAAGTTTCTGCTTCATCGTCAAATCCCTGTTAGAAATTAATCTCAGAAGAGAATATAATTGAACAATAGCAAAAATCAAGGAGAAAAAAATTGTTTTTGGCGGCAGATAATAAAAAATCTCCCGGAAATTTCTGAATTTTCCGGGAGATGACGCGCTGGGAGGCTGAGAGGCCGCCCTTATTTCATTTCCGCGCGGAGCTGGTCGCACCACTTCGCAATGCGGTCGGCGGTCTTGTCCGGCTCGTTCGTGTCGTCGAGCGCAAGCCCGCAGAAGAAACCGTCCTGCTCCGCCGTCGACGCCGTATGCGTGTAGCCTGCGGAAGATGTTTTGCCGATGAGGGCTGCGCCGCGCTCCTCGAGTTTGTCGGCGAGCGTGCGCATGGAATCGACGTAGGAGTCGGCGAACCCGCACTGGTCGCCCATGCCGAAGACGGCGGCTTTTTTGCCTTTGAGGTCGATTCCGTCAAGCATCTGAATTCCGGCGAACCAGTCGTCCTGCAGGTCTCCGACGCCCCAGGTGGAAGTGCCGAGAATGAGCAGATCCGCCTGAAAATCGGCGGGTGCGGCGTTCGCGGCATTGACCGCCGCTGTTCCGAAGTTTTCCGCAATGATGTTTGCGGCGGCTTCCGTGCATCCGGTTGTGCTTCCGAAGATTACTTTTACGTCAGACATAACTGACCTCCTTCATGTTGATTTCCGAGGTTATTTTTTCAAGACACACTCCGATGTCCCGATAGTTTTCGAGAATTTTTTCCGCGAGGCTTTCGACTGCGCTGTAGAGCCGCATTCTGCGGAGCGACTCCGCCGGGTCGCCGAACACCTGCCAGACGCCGTGCCGGACCGGCGTCCGTTTTTCTTTACGCAGATAACCGAGCACGTCTTTCGGCGGATAGCCGAGGAAGAACCCGATTTCATGCGGCAGATTCTCTTCCGTAAACCGCTCCCGCAGAAACGCCAGCGCCGCGCTTGCGGATGGCTCCCGCGGATATCCGATCCGGACGAGCTCCTCCCGGATGACCGGGTTGCGGAGCGTCTCCTGCAGCAGATCCGGCTGATAGAACAGAAGCAGCGAGCTTTCTGCGTCTTTCCGGAGAAAACGGCATGGAAGACGGAGAGTCGCGAGGATTTCCGCCTGGTGGATGCAGAAGCCCTCTTCGGGTTTGCTCCGGTAGCATTTCCTGACCCGCAGGAATTCCGCCGGCTTGACGCCGCTCCGCACAGGGGCGGTTTTGATCAGCAGAAACTTCATCAGTTCCTTCCGGTGTTCGCACGGTATGCCGCTCATGTCTCACTCTTTCTTTTTTATTGAATTAGTTTTAGCTAACTTCTTGTTTCCGAAAAGCGCCTTCCCCTTGAAGTGAATAGGTGAAACTTGCTTTTGTTTGCGGAATAAGAAAATATATACCGCGTTTCATAAAATGCAAATTAGGAAACACTAATTTCTTGAAAAAAGAAAAAAAACGATTTCGGTTCTGCTTGCTCTTGCGGGAGCGGCGGCACTTGCGTTGCTCTGGATGTTGCTGAAGGGCGTGCAGG
>URNE01000051.1 GCA_900549045.1 uncultured bacterium
CTGCGGGTCCGCCAGCTTGACAATCTCTTTCTGCGGAAACTTTGAGACCCGCCTGCCGTTTTTACTGTTCGGTTTCTACATGAAGACGCAAGACGTTTCCTTCGGGAATCAGAAGAAATCCGTGTTCCGTCTGTTCGATGGAGCCTGCATCCGGAATCATGGCGTAACTCCAGCCGCTGTGACGGAATTTCAGTTTTCCGGATTCCAGTTTTATTTCTGAGCCGTGTTCCGCCGCGGCTTTGGCGTTGCACATAAATTCCAGAACTTCTCCGGCTTTCGGGAAACGGACTTCCCATGCGGAGGGATGAAGCTGTATCGCAATTTCATCGGAGGTCTCTTTCCGCGACCAGAGAATCTGCAGGGAATCTTCCGGAAGCTCTTCCGCGGACTTGATTTCGCCGGGACCTCCGGGGAACCGGATTGAGGCGGGATTCCAGAGGAAGCCGTCCATGACCGGCAGAGCGTCCGAAAAGCAGGAGGTTGTTGTGCAGACGGAATGAAGGTAGAGACCTTCCCGGTTTTCATCAAAGAACTGCCAGTCGCGAACCGTCAGCTCTCCGGATTCCGTGCGGAAAAGGTTGATGCGTCCGTGTTTCGAGCAGTACCAGATTCCCTGATGCCCTAATTCTTTCCAGTCGTTGAGCGAGAGAACTGCGGAGGCTGGTGTCGAGGCGAATTTTGAGCGGAACCATTTGCCGGTTGCGGCAAGCGTTTCAACGCGGAGGAGCCCCTCTTTCTGAAGCCTTTCGAGTTCCGCATACTGGAAAATCAGTCCGTCTTTCATTGCTGCCCAGCCGAAGGAGTTTTCCTGTCCGACTTGCGCGTAAGCCATTGCGAGATGAGGCGAGCGGAAGTTTTCGCGGAGGAACCATTTCACCCACTCCGGGATGCCGCCTCCGCCGTCGGCGTCGGTGTAGACGGGTTCGAGGGTGACTACGCCCTGTCCGTTGTCGCCGATTCCTGCGTCGTACTGGTAAAGCGGGTCGCTGCCGAGCATGCGGAACAACGGAAGATTGATCTGCTCCTGCGGAGTCTGCGCGGGCATGAAGAAATTCTTTTTCGAAGGATAATAGCCGTTTGCCCAGTAACCGCCCCAGAGCGTGTAGCCATCGGTGCCGTACTGGTCGCGGCAGCAGCACGCGGCGCGGACTCCGTATTTTTCATGGAGATAGTTCAGCGTGTGTGCATCCGGATACCAGCAGCCGGCGGATTCCGGAAGATGCCCGAATGTCTCTTTGAATTTCGCCATGAAGACGTCGACGATTCGTTCGCGTTCTTCGGGAGTGTACGCCGCTGTTGCATCGACGTTTGCAAACCAGTCCCACGCCCAGCGTCCGCGCCAGGGGATTCCGGCGGCTTCGACGAGCGGCTGAACGCATTCGAGCCAGATTCCGACTTCATGACCTTCCGGCATTTCGCGTTTGAGGAAATCCGCATAAGGCGGAGTGATCAGCGCGTCATACTGAATCAGCCAGGTTGTCGGTAGATTGTGTTTTTTTGCGAGAGCCATCTGTTCACGGACCGGTTCGAAGAGATCCATCTCCATGCGCGGTTCCACGCTCCGGATGAAATTGATGATATTGACGATTGAGCTCGCTTTTCCGTCTCCGGAAGCGTTTTTGAATGAATGTGAGGTCATTGCCGTTTCAGCCTTTCTACAGTTTGATTTTGTTTTCTTAATTATACAGCAGAACTGTTTTTTGTCAATACATTCCGGGGGGATACGCATATATAGAAGTAACAGAAAGCATTCATAAAAGTATTTGCAGAGAAATTCCGGACCGGCTCAATTCGGAAAGGGAACCGGTCCGGAGAAAAAAGTTTTTATCTCACAATCTCGTAGACGAAACAGGGAGATTTCTGCGCAAAAACGTCTGCGGAGAAGCGCAGGACTCCGCCGGAGAACTCCGAATCAATACGCCCGATGCGGCGTCCGCCGAGATCAACGGCGTAAACGACGGGAGCGGTATCTCCGTTCAGTTTCAGCGAAACGGTTCCCGTTCCCGCTGCGGCGAGATGCGGCATGCCGCCGAGCTCCATCACCTGCGACAGGGTTTTGTCGGCAAACTGCATTCCGCTGTTGAAAACGTTGGTGATGTGCAGAAAAAGAATCCGGCGGGAGTCCGCAAGCGTGGAGGAATCCATTGCCGCCGCGGCATAGACCGCGAATCCTTTTTTGTTTTCAACTTCGAGAATCCCGGCTTTCCCGGTTTTGCCTTCGGGCAGAACCAGCGCTTCACTGCGAGGGGTGGCAACCTTGAACGTTCCGGCTTTGCCGTCGATTTCAATTTCGCCGGTGACGCTTTTTGAGAATGAGCGTTCCGGTTCGAATGCTCCGCCGTTTCTGCGCGCGGCTTCCTTGACGAGACGAGTGAAGTTTTCCGGGGAGAATGCCGTCACATCGGCAGCCGTTCCCGTTTTGTCACCGACTTGTGCGCCGATCCGGGCGAAGGTTCCGGCTTTGATGTAATCGGCGGGGTAGATGTCATGAATGGAACTGTAGTCTTCCGGAACATGGATGGGAAGCTTCAGTTCGGAGCGGTGGACATCTCCGCGGAGGAAGAAGAGAACCGCCAGTTTGTCGTTCAGGAACATCACCGGGTCGGTTGCCATTTCAAAAAGATCGGTGGCGTGATCTTCATAAAAAGCCTTGTCGTTTGCAAGATAGCAGAACTGCCAGACTGCGCCCCAGTCCTGAAGAGCCGCATAAGCTCCGAGCAGGGGACCTCCCTCCGCGCGGTACGGACTCGGAAAGCAGTAATTCATTTCGCTTGCGGCGTACGGCAGACCGAACACGCGGGCGGCGCTGTTCATGTTTATTGCAAGACCGCCCATTTGCGCAATTGCGCCGGAGGAATCAAACGAGAAGCCTTTGCCCTGCGGACCGACTCCCCGCGGATGCGCCCAGTACATGTGCTTGTCGACAAAGTCATACTGCCGGTTCATCGGCGCCTGGTGAATGGACTGCCAGTGGTTCTGATCCGTCAGCATCGCTTTGACGCCGAGTTCCTCTTTGAGGAAGCGCGCCATGCGCTGATAGGACTCGTTGTAGGTCCGGATGAGGAAGCGGTTGAATGCCAGAGTCCGTTCCGCCCCTTTGAGTCCGGGCTGTTCCTTTTCGAATTTCTTTTCCAGAATGGAGCGGATTTCCCTGTCGTAGTTGACGACTTCGAAAACGGCGTCTTCATTGATCAGGCTGATGTGCGAAAGCGCCGGATCATCCTTCCATGTCGTTCCGGTGTACGGGTTGACATGACCGAGCAGATTGCGGGCGAACTCCTTGAAGTTTTCAAAACCGACATCGGTCAGCAGCAGGAACGCCTTGATTTCTCCCAGACTCGTTCCGTTGAACGGATAGAAGCGGCGGTTTTCAAAACCGGGAAGTTCTCCGTCGGAAAGATTCCGGGAGCAGAAAAGGTCGATCATCACGTAGATTCCGCGCTGTTTCAGACAGTGGAAAAGATAATCCAGCTGGTCGAGCATATCCGCTTTCAGTTTTGTGCTCTTGCCTGCGGCGTTGTCGAACATGATGTCGTAATGATGAAAACGGACGGTGTTGAAGCCGTTTGCGGCAAGACGGTCCGCCAGTTTTTCCGCATTCGCCTTGCTGAAGAAGTTGCCCATGTAACAGAGATTTGTTCCGTAGAAGCGGACCGGAACGGAGGGGCGTTTTTCAAAGACAAAGCGTCCCTCGTTATCTTTGGTGAGAAATCCGTATTTTCCGGCGGGGGCGTCCTGCAGACCGAGGAGCGAAAAGTCGAGGACGGAACCTTTCTCCACGTCGCGGGGATATTCAACCGGCCGCCACTCTGCGGATTCCGTGATAAACACCGGCGTCCGGTCGGCGTGCGCCAGCGCCGCATTGGAAACGGTTGCGCCGACGATCATCCAGACCGCGCCTGTATCCGTGGAGAATTTCACCTCTTTCAGCGGTTTTGCCTGCAGCGGAAGGGAGCAGGCGTACATGCCGACGAGAGAGCTTGCATTCAGCCCGGTCCAGACCAGTTCGCCATCGGAGATCGCCGCGCCGCCCCACCAGTCGGAAACGTGTTTGCCGGTGATGACCGGGAAGACGGAAGATGTGCCGTCTTCATAAACAACCTGTACATCGCTAACCTTCTTGTCTCCGGCTGTGTAGGCGGCGGAATGGAGAAGGTGCAGAAACTTGCCGCGGGCTCCGTTCGCGGAGATTTTTGCTTCCGCGGGAAACTGCATGGACGGGTCTTTGCTCAGCACAAGACAGGATTTGCCTCTGTTGGTCTGCGGGTCGATCACCTGGAACGGAATGTCGTTGAAGGTCTGTTTTCCCGGTTTGAAAATGCGCAGATCGTTGTTGGCTCCCTGATCGGTCCAGCCGCCTTTGCCGTCTCCGGCTGTTTCATCGGCGAAACCCATGTTGCAGGCTTTGGAAATGTCAAGCATTGCCGATTCCGCGTTTCCGACTGTAATCCGGAGTGTGGCTTCCGCTCTCGTGATTGCGCCGGAAAACGGACGGAACCGGGTGCGGAGTGAGAAGATGTTCCAGCCGTCGCAGCGTTCGTCCTGAAAGATCAGATCGCTGTCTCCGCTGATTGTGATGACTCTGTCCTGTGAATTGAACTGGAGAGGCTTGAACTCTTTGGAGTCGATGAGATGCCGCTCCCTGAACTGTCCGGGCAGAACGACGGGCTTGCCGTCGAACACAACCGTTTTCCCCGCGAAAAGAGTTCCGGGGAGTGTCATGAAGAGGGAGAGTTCATTGACGCGTGTCGGAGCGGATGCGGTCAGCACCGCTTTGAAGAGCCATTCGCCCGGTTTCTCCTCGGTCAGAGTCTCTTCGAGCTGAAAAGTTCCGAGCGAAGTCTTGAACGGGGAACGGAATACGAATCTGTTTCCGTCTTTGGTGAATCCGTGCATGACCGGAATGGTTTCCGGACCGGAGTTCTGGAGCCGTCCGGAATCCTCCTTGCTTAAAACGGAGATGTTGAGATCGCCGGCCGCAAAGCTCCCGTCCTGAGAGAGCTTGAGGTCGTTTTCCGCTCCGGACGCGGAGAGAACCGCGCCCAGCAGAAGCGCATAAAGCAGCGTTGTTTTCATCGTGAAAAATCCTTTTTTTATTTGAGTCCGCGGCTTACCACCACGGATATTTGATGAGCCACGGTGTTTTTGCAACATCGGTTGCTCCGTGATACCCGTTGAGCAGAGGGCCGGCATAGAGTGATTCTATTCCGAGTGCGCCGTCCTGACTTGCTCTTACGCTGGAAACATGCCCGTCCGCCCATAGCACATTGCAGAGATTGCCATGACGGGGAATCGCCATGTTTCCGTCCGGAACCGGCTGCGCCTTGTAGCACGGGACGTCCTGCGTGGGATCCTGTGTCGCTTCCACGACAAGAACTTTGGCGGACGCCTGTTTGACGGAGGTCAGACGCTCCGGAAATTTTCCGAGCGCATCGTTGAGCCCGTAACCGGTGTACTGCCAGCCGTACCAGGTTTCATCGTCTTTCGGTTCTTCCGCCCGCAGGGAGTCGGCGATTGTTCTTCCCCAGTCAAACGTTTTCAGAGCGTTTTCCGCTCTGCCGCAGACGAAGTTTTTGCAGATGGTGTACTTTCCGGAAACCAGCACGCCGGACCAGACGGGATCCGAGCCCGGAGAGCCTGTCACAGGAAGGCTTCCGCTGGTTCCGTCGTAGCTGATCAGAGCAAGCCCGATCTGCTTCAGATTTCCGAGACACAGGGTCGTCATTGCCCGCTCTTTCGCCTTGTTGAGGGCCGGCAGAAGGATGCCGGCGAGGATGGCGATGATAGCCACTACCACAAGGAGCTCTATGAGCGTAAATCCACAGGGCTTACGTTTAAAGCGGGAAATGCTTTCTCTGTTCAGAAGGTTCATGGCGTCGCCCGCCTTTCCGTTGTTTGGATGATTGCCCGTGCTGCTTGAAAAATGTTTGTTCATCTGTTTTCTCCTTTGGTTGCTGCAAGTTCAAAAAACACGGTTGGACCGGACTTCAGAGAAGCGGTGTCGATTGTGAGTGAAAGTACGCCGTCACGATACTCCGCCGGGAGCTCTTCCCGGCGCGAGCCATCCGGACCGAGCGCAAAAAGCCGCCAGTCCGCAGGTTTCAGTTTCGCGTTCAAACTCAGTTTCCCGGTCCGGCAGAGAATCGGACGGGAACCGAGAGCATGAAGTGTTGCACGGTCTCCGCCGAGAACCATTCCTGCATTCGCATCTTCGGTCTGATACACCAGGACCATGCGCGAACTTGAGGCAAGCGGCCGGTTGTCGACGGAGCTCAGCGCAACGCAGGCGGGAATACTGCTCCGTAAAATGGAAACGGTTTTCAGTGCGATGCTTTCGCCGGAGACCACGGCCGCGGCCTCCGTGCGCGGCGTTGTCACGAGCAGCTGTTTTCCGCCGCAATCCATCAGAAGCTCTCCGGTGTCGCTCTCAAAAATTCCGCGCTCCGGAGCGGTCTTGTTTTCCGGGGACAGGATTCCTTTTGCTTTCATCTGCGCCACTGTTTTCTGAAGCAAATCAGAACTTCCGTTTCCTGTAACGCTCGAAAACCAGCCATGCGAAAAAATGTTTGAAACCCCGAACGGCGGAATCCGCAAATCCGCTTTCGGCGGCGGGACCTTCTGTGCGGACGCCACTTCCGGAAACTCCACGCTGAATCCCGAAAGGAACGCCAGCATTGTCTGCGCATTGTCCAGAGCAAGAAGAGAATTCCCGTTCCGGCGCATGAACTCTCGCGTCACGGGAACCGTCACCCGGTGCGCCGAGCGGCGGACATCCCCGCGCTGGAACAGCTGAGCCGTAAGAAACTGTCCGGCAAGCATCAGCGGAGAGTGAGCGACGCTGAAACAGCTTACCCGTCCGGGTCTTCCGACTTCGACTCCGCCCGAATGAATCATCAGCGCGCCGCCGCCCTGAAACGCAGAATAAGCGCCGAAGAGCAGGCCGGTCTCGTAACGGTACGGATTCCAGTAACAATGATTGTATTCGCTCACAATGAACGGGCGTCCCGCAAGACGGGTTCCGAAGCTGGAGCGCCAGTAATCCGCGCCCGCCGAAATCGAGCTTCCGGAAGCGACGACCGACCCGCTGCGGCTCCAATTCGTAGGATGCTGGAAGTAGGCATGGCAATCCCCGACGTCTGCGAACTCCCAGCGCGCCGCGCAATGCCCCAGAGATTTGGAAAAACTGTACGGCGCAACCAGCCCGGGATACCCTGCCGCACGAACGATTTCGCCGAACTTCCGCGCGCTGATCCGCGCACGGCTGAACCAGAACTCAGCCTCTCGCTCACGGTCCGGTCCGCTCAGATTCACAGGAAGCTCCGCCGTGATGTTTCCGTACCGCTCCATCTGCCACTTTGCAAAGAGCTCCTTCAACCGTTCCCGCGCCGCCGGATACTCTTTCAAAGTCCGCGGCAGGAAGTTGAGGCCGAGTTCCTGTTCATTGTAATACTCCACAATCGCAATTGCGGGTTCATCCTTCCATGCAAGCCCGGTGTACGGGTTGACATGACGAAACAGCGCATTCGCCGCGAAATCAAGACGCGCCGTCTCCCACTCCCCGTCCAGATACGCCATCAGCTTATGGTACCGACGGTCTTTCATCGCCGCCTCGGAATCGCCGTAAAGAATGAACGAAAGAAGAGTGAAATGCAAATAGACTCCCTCCTTCTTCAACTCGTCGATCAGAATATCCCAGCGGTTCAGCATCTCCGGATCGATCTTAAGATCCGCGCCTGTATTCAGACACATCCGGTCTAGATACCCGTGCGTACGGATGATGCGGTATCCGAGACGCCGCGCCTGTTGAGCAAAACGCCGCGCATTGCTCCGGAATTCTTCCGCCGGACGGTCAAACCAGAGACCGATTCCATTGGTTCCAAGCAGACGCACCGGAACTTCCGGTTCCTTCTCGAAAACAAACGAACCGTCCGCCCCGACAGTCAATCTGCCTGACGCGCCGGCCGGACGCGGCACCTGGGAGGAAAGATCCAGCGCGCTTCCGGGAAGCACGATATTCGACTCGAAACGGTACGGTTTCCATTCGGCATTCTCCCTGAATACAAAGGTTCTGTACGGCTCGACGACATTGCATTTCCAGCCGTCTTTGCCCGCGCGGGCTGCGATCTTCAACACATTTGTTCCCGGCTTGACTTCCACTTCAAGCGCGGCTTCCTTTGAAAAACGGTCGGCATGAGTGGTTTTGCAAATCCGTTTGCCGTTCAGGGAAACATCAAAATACCAGTCGCCGACAACCGTCATTTTCAGAATGCCGTAATGTTTCGCCTCGAAACGGTTCTCCAGATACGCAACGGAAGCATCCGGACGGAACCGCCCGGGAAAAAGAGCCGCAAGGTCAAAACCGCCTTCCGGCATTTTCTCCGAACGCTTTGCTCCGGAAGCGGAAATCCGCCAGACGGGATTCAGCTCCCGGACCGTCAGATTCTGAAAGCCGTCCACCTCCTCCAGCAGAATTCCGCTCAATGCGGCACTCCCCTGAAGCAGAGAAAAGTTGAAAAGCAGCTTTCCGTTCTCCTCCGGTCTCCGCGACGCCTGAAAGCAGACGGCAAGCTCGTTCATCCCGGCTTTTACATGGAAATTGCGCGCCAGCCCCAGCCCAGAATACGGTGCCTTCTCCTGCTGGTAAACGGTCCGGACCACGCCGTTCTTCTCACAGCGGATCCGGAAAGAGAGACGGTACCACGCCCCGTTTTTCAATTGAAGAGGCTGACAGAGCAGCTGTGTGTTTTTCCCGTTTCCCGGAAGAGCGCGGAACGATGCGCCGCCCTTCTCCGGCGAAACGCGGATGTTGGTCCGCCATGCTTCCAGACCATGTGCAAAATCGCCGTTCTTCAACAGATTCGCCGCGGAAACGGAACTCCACGCCAGAACAAGCAATCCCGTCAGACACCATAATCCATTCATGCTACACCTCCTGTCATCTGAAGAAACTATAGCGTCTGAAAAGCGGTTCCGCAATCAAATCCATGCCAAATTCATTGCATTTTTGTGCCAAACCGCTTGCATTCCGCAAAATCCGCATTATCCGTATCCATAACAAGAAGGAGAACGAAGATGCGAACACTTGTCATGAATATCGGACAGATTCCGCGGAAGACGAAAGTGGTATTTCCCGTTCAGAGAATCGGTTTCCTCATTCCGCACAACAAGCAGGAACGGCGCACATTCACGAACAAGCTGGAACTCTGCATCCGTCTCTTTTCCGATACATCCTGTGCCATCGATGAAATAGACGGCAAGCTCTACCGGACGCCGTATCCGCACGTTGTTCTGAAACTGCCGGACTCCGTTCATTCCTATGAAGTCGAAGGAAAACGCGAAGCGGTCTACCTGCAATATCCTCCGGAGCTCGAGCACGCGATGCGGGAAGCCGGACTGTTCAACACGCCGCGCATCTGGCGCGTTGACGTCACGCCGGAAATCCGCAGTCAGCTCACCAGGCTGAACGAAATGCTCCCCGAGGCGACAAAACCGGGAATGGCGGAACAGATCGACCTGCTCGCCATGTCGCTTTTCCTGCATCTGATCCACCAGGACCCCGTCCGGCAGATCATTCCGGAAGATGCGGCGGAAAGAATCGGGCGGATTTCCAATTACATTCTCCTTCATTTCACCGAAGAGATCGACCTGGATGCGCTGATCCGCAGAAACGGTTTTTCACGCCGCTCGTTTTTCCGCTACTGGCAGAAGACGCATGATTCGGGTCCGGCGGATTACATCCGGACTCTGCGCATCCAGCATGCGGCGGAACTCCTCGCGGAAACTCCGCTTCCCGTTGCGGCGATCGCAAGAAAAGTGAATATCACCAACATCTTCTACTTCGCCCGCGTCTTCCGCCGTTCTATCGGCATGACGCCGAACGAGTACCGCAAAAAATGCCGGAACAGATTCCGGTGACCGGCAAACTCCCGGAACCGTTCGCATTCCGCCTCACAACGCCATGCTTATTCAAAAACTTGAAAAGCGGAAACAATGCTGTATAGTACGGAAAAGTTTTCCCGGCAGGAGGTTTTGCATGAACATGCTCAATTATGACACTGCAATGGATGCAGTCTATGATTTTTACTGCACGAACCAGACCTTCGCCCGGCACGACG
>URNE01000052.1 GCA_900549045.1 uncultured bacterium
GAACTTGGGTGTTCGGTTGCTGCGGTTTCCTATGCGCTGAACGACCGTCCCGGCGTATCTGAGAAGCTGCGGGAACGGGTGCGCGAGCTTGTCCGCGAACGGAACTACGAGCCGCTCCGTCCGCGAATAGCGGTTTTAATGACGGACGCCGGACTCTCTCTCGGTTTTTATATGTTTTCTCTGCTCAACTCTTTGCGCGGAGAGGCGAAACGGCGCGGACATCAGCTGCTGATTGTCTCTCGGAACGATCTTTCCCTGCTGGAGGACCGCATGGTCAGCGGCGCGCTTTCGCTTGATTTCATGCATGAGATCGGGCGTCTCTTTCCGAAGCTGAAAAACATGCCGCTCGTCTGCCTGAACGATCTTCCCAACACGCTTGAAAACGTCAGCACGGTTCATTCCGACGACGAAGAGGGAATCCGGCGCGCGCTGGATTATCTGGTTGACCGCGGGCACCGCCGCATCGGGCTTTTCTGTGCGGCCAGTCTTTCCGGGGATGACCGTCTGAAGCCGTTTCTTGCCTACCGGCGTTTCGGCACGGAAGTGGAACTCCATGTGGAACCGCTGGAGTTTCATCACAAATCCACTGTTGCATGCCGGATGGAAGCGATGCTGGAACACAAGGTCTCCGCGATTCTCGTATCCGGGGAACGTTACGGAATGGAGGCGTACGGGGCTCTTGCGTGTCTGGGAAAACGCATTCCGGAAGACGTCTCCGTTATCGGCTGGGAGAACCCCGGTTTTTCGGAGCATCAGATTCCGCCCATGACCTCGCTGGAACAGGATTTCCGCGGCATCGCCTCCGCCGCATTCGATATGCTCGAAAAGAAAATCCGCGGGGAACAGACCGGCAACGTTTTCATTCCCTACAAGTTCCATATCCGCGGAAGCGTCCGGAATTTAAAATAAAAAACGGGACGGCTTTTGCACCGTCCCGCTGTCTGTCCGCGCATCCGCGATTATTTCAAATTGAGTCTGCCGCCGGCGAGGATGATCTTGACATCCTCATCGGTGAGGTGATAGTTCAGTTTGATTTCAAACGGTGCGGCGCCGGAGGCGGGGACGACCGTTGCGGAGATCTGAGAGCCGGAGGTGAGAGCCTCGCGGATCTGGTCGATGCGGATCGTGTCGCCTTCCGCAATCTTGTCGTAGTCGGTCTTGTCCGCGAAAGTGAGGGGGACGATGCCGAAGTTGACGAGGTTTGCGGCGTGGATTCGTTCGATCGCCATTGCGATGAGGACCTTGATTCCGAGGTACATCGGGCAGATCGCGGCGTGTTCGCGGGAGGAGCCCTGACCGTAGCTGTCGCGTCCGATGATGATGCCGTGGCGTCCTGCGTCGCGCACTTTGGCGGCGCGCTGGGCAAACGTCTCTTTCCCGGCTTCATTGAAACGTTCGAAGACGACTTTTGCGTATTCGGGGATGTTGCTGCGGTGTTTCAGATGAATGCCGGCGGGCATGATGTCGTCGGTGCTGGTCTTGTCCGGAGTCTTGATGATGGCGACGCCGTCGATGGAATCCGGGAGGGGATTGTTCACCGGGGGCTTGCCGATGGTGGGCTTGCGGATGATTTCGACGCCTTCGCCGTTTTCGGGGGGAAGAATGACCATGGAGTCGTCGATCAGGAATTTTGCGGGATTTTCGACTTCGGGGTATTCAATGCCGAGTTTTCCGGCGGGGATGATGTATCCGGCGAGCGCGGCGGCGCAGGCCGTTTCGGGGCTGACGAGATAGGACTGGTCGCCCTTTGTTCCGGTTCTGCCGGGGAAGTTGCGGTTGAAGGTGCGGAGGGTGACGGTTCCGTTCGCGGGGCTCTGGCCCTGTCCGATGCACGGACCGCAGCCGGCTTCGAGGATGCGGGCTCCGGCGGAGATGATGTCGGCGAGTGCGCCGTTGCGGGCGAGCATTTCAAGAACCTGGCGGCTGCCCGGGGCGATGGCGAGCGTGACGTCGTCGGCGATCTTGCGTCCCTTGAGCATTCCGGCAACGATCATGAGGTCGCGGTAGGAGCTGTTCGTGCAGGAACCGATGATGACCTGACCGACTTTGGTTCCCTCGAGTCCGGCGATGGATTTGATGTTGTCGGGGCTGGAGGGGCAGGCGGCGAGAGCTTCGAGGGAGCTGAGGTCGATTTTGACGACGCGGTCGTATTCCGCGTCGGGACCGGCTTCGAGACGGACCCAGTCGGCGCCGCGTCCCTGCGCGTCGAGGAATGCGCGTGTCATGTCATCGGAGGGGAAGACGGAGCAGGTGACGCCGAGTTCCGCGCCCATGTTCGTGATGGTTGCGCGCTGGGGAACGGTGAGGGTTTTGACGCCTTCGCCGAAATATTCGACCATGCATCCGACGTTGCCTTTTGTGGAGAGGATTTCAAGCATTTTGAGAATGATGTCTTTTGCGGAAATCCAGTTGGAGAGCCTTCCGGTGAGCTCCACTCCGATGATTTTTGGGAACGCCATGCGGAAGGGCTGTCCGGCCATTGCAAGCGCGACGTCGAGTCCGCCCGCGCCGATCGCCATCATTCCGATTCCGCCGCCGGTGGGCGTGTGGGAGTCGGAGCCGAGCAGGGTCTTGCCGGGGACTCCGTAGCGTTCGAGGTGCACCTGATGACAGATTCCGTTCCCGGGACGCGAGAAGCGGACGCCTTTCGCGGCGGCGACACTCTGGAGATAGAGGTGGTCGTTGCGGTTTTCGGGACCGTTCTGCATCATGTTGTGATCGACGTAGGAGACCGAGAGTTCGGTGGCGACTTTTTTGACGCCCATGGCTTCGAGTTCGAGGTACGCCATGGTTCCGGTCGCATCCTGCGTAAGGGTCTGGTCGATGTGGATTGCGACGGGTTCGCCGGTGATTTTCGAGCCGGAAACGATGTGATTGTCGAGGATCTTCTGAATCAGAGTGTTTTTAGCCATATTCGGGACAGCCTTTTCGTTAAAGGAGGAATCTGTAGAAGAAAAAAGCGGGTGGTTCCTTTGAGGGGAGCGCACCCGCGATTTGTACTGGACGAAACGATCAGTCGATCGGTTTGGTCTTCGGGAGTCCGCCGAGGACCTTTTCTCCGGCTTTCCAGCGGCCTTCCGCGGTCAGCATGTTGATGCGCTCGTATCTTTTCAGTACGTTTCTTCTCTTCCGGATCTTGCCGGAAGTCTTCAAGCTCGGGTGTCTGGACATATCAATAACTCCTGTTGTTAAGTTGCATGAAAACAGAATTAAAATATACTGTGGGATTCCGTTTTTTCAAGTCCCTTTTCCAATTTTCCTGATTTTTTCTTTTCTCCATTGAAAAAACGCCACGCGGATGTAAAGTACAAAGTCAAACTACAGAGGAACAACATGCCAGAGCCAGAAATCGTCACTCCGGACAAGCAGTTCGTACACCTGCATGTCCATACGGATTACAGCCTTCTCGACGGCGCTTCCGCCGTCTCGTGGGCTACCCGCATCAAGGATAAAAAGACGCTTGAAAAGAAAAGCGACCTTCTCAAGATGTGTCTTGAAAACCATTCCCCCGCAATCGCCATGACCGATCACGGCGTCATGGGCGGCGCAATCGAATTCTATGAGGAAATGGGCAAAGCGGGCGTCAAACCGATTATCGGGTGCGAAGTCTATGTCGCCCCGAACAGCAAGCTTGAGCATGACCCCTCGGTTCCGCACATCCGCGGGTATCACCTGATTCTGCTGGCGACGAATCAGACCGGCTACGTCAACCTCTGCAAAATCGTTTCCGACGCCCAGCTGCGCGGGTTCTATTACAAGCCCAGGACCGACAAGGAGTTTCTTGCCGCGCACAGCGAAGGCCTGATCGCCATGTCCGCCTGCATCCAGGGCGAAGTTCCCCGCACGTTCCTCGACAAGGGGGAGGACGCCTCCCGCAAAGCTCTTTCCCAGTACCTCGATATCTTCGGGAAGGAGAATTTCTGCCTTGAAGTTCAGTATCACGGCATTGACGACCAGAAGAAGGTCAACCGCCAGCTCGTCAAATTCGCCCGCGAGTTCGAACTTCCGCTCGTCGCGACGAACGATATCCATTACGTCCGCAAGGAACATGCGCGTGCGCAGGATGTGCTCCTCTGCATCTCCACCCGCAGCCTTCTTTCCGATACCGACCGCATGACGATGATGGATCATCAGGAGTTCTATTTCAAAACCTATGATGAAATGTACGACATTTTCGGAACGGAAATTCCCGAGGCGATCCCGAACACGCTCCGCGTCGCCGAACGCTGCGATTTCAAATTCCGCATCGACAAGACCATGGAGAACCATTACCCCGTCTACAAGGTTCCCGAGGGCGTTTCCCAGGCGGATGTTCTGCGCAAACTCTGCATCGACAACGTGAAACGCTGTTATGATTTTGAACTCGACAATCCGCCGCCGGATAAAATCGAGCTGGCCGAAACCATCCGCAAGCGCATGGATTACGAGCTGAGCGTCATCATCAAAACCAAATATCCGAGCTACTTCCTTGTCGTGTGGGACTTCATCAACGCCGCGAAGAAAAAAGGCATTCCCGTCGGACTCGGGCGCGGTTCCGGCGCGGGAAGCCTTGTCGCATATCTCACCGGCATCACAAATATCGACCCGCTCCGCTACAAGCTCCTCTTCGAGCGTTTCCTGAACCCGGAACGAGTCTCTCCTCCGGACTTTGACATCGACTTCTGCGAACGCCGCCGCGAAGAGGTGATCGAGTACGTCCGCGAAAAATACGGACGCGGCTCCGTTGCGCAGATCGCCACCTACGGCGCGCTGAAACCGAAAAACGCCATCAAGGACTGCGCCCGCGTGCTCGGCTTTCCTCCCGCCGTCGGCGACCGCATGACAAAACTTCTTCCGAACGACCCCAAGCTCACTCTCGCGAAGGCCATGGAGATCGCGGAGTTCAAGGAGTTTGTGGAACACGATGCGGACGCCCAGAAAATTTACAACGAGGCGCTTCCCGTAGAAGGACTCAACCGCACGACCGGCATCCATGCGTGCGGCGTCATCATCGGCGACATGCCGCTCGACAACGTCGTTCCGCTTCAGCGCAGCCCCGACGGCGCGCCCGTCGTGCAGTTCATCGCGCACCCATGCGAACAGCTCGGTCTGCTCAAGATGGACTTCCTCGGCCTGCGCACGCTGACCGTGATTTCCGATGCGCTTGAAAACATTCACAGAAACCGCGGAATCAAGATTGACATCGACCGCATTCCGCTGGACGACAAAGCCACATACGACCTGCTGAACCGCGGCGATACCGTCGCGGTATTCCAGCTGGAATCCGGCGGCATGCAGACCCTCTGCCGCCAGTTCGTCGTGGAGACGATTGAACACATCATCGCTCTTCTCGCCATCTACCGTCCCGGTCCGATGGAGTTCATCCCGACCTTCGTCGGCTGTAAAAAGGGACTTCAGCCGATCGTCTACGACCATCCGAAAATGGAGCCGATCCTCAAGGAGACTTACGGCATCATGCTCTATCAGGAGCAGATCATGGAGGTTGTCCAGAAGCTCGCCGGATTCACGCTCGGACACGCGGACATTGTCCGCCGCGCAATCGGCAAAAAGAAAATGGACATCATGGAGAAGGAGAAGATCAACTTCATCAAGGGCTGCAAGGAGACGAACGGCATCGAGCCGGAGCTTGCGGAACAGATCTGGGCGAAAATCAACAAGTTCGCCGGTTACGGCTTCAACAAGTCCCACTCCGCCGCCTACGGAATGGTCTCCTACCGAACCGCCTATCTCAAAGCGAACTATCCGCAGGAATACATGGCCGCCGTGCTCACAAGTGAACTCGGAAACGCCGAAAAGGTCACTTTCCTGATCAACGCCTGCAAGGATATGGGAATCGCGATCCGTCCGCCGGACGTCAACAAATCCGAAACGAACTTCGCGGTCGACGGACAGAACATCGTCTTCGGTCTCGGCGCAATCAAGGGACTCGGCGAGGGCGCTTCCAACGCCATCATCTCCGAACGTGAAAAGAACGGACCCTACAAAGACATGGTCGAATTCCTCGAACGCGTCGGCGGAAACGTCAACTCAAAAGCGGTTGACTCGCTTGTCCGCTGCGGCGCATTCGATTTCACCGGCTGCAAACGTTCCCAGCTTCTCGCGACGATTCAGGAGGCGATCAACTGCGCCGCCACCCGCCGCAAGGACAAGGAGAGCGGGCAGGGCTCCCTCTTCGATCTGCTCGGCGGAGGCGAGAGCGAGGATTTCAACACCGTCCACATGCCCGACATTCCCGAAATCGACTCCACGGAACTGCTGAAAATGGAAAAAGCCCTGCTCGGCTTCTACGTTTCCGGGCATCCCGCGCAGAAGTTCGCGCATTTCTTCGACGCCTATTCCTCCATGGACACGCTTTCCATTCAGGAGCACGGAAGCGCCGACGACGGCGTGATTCTCGGCGGGCTCATCAAGACGGTCACCAGGAAAATCAGCAAGAAGAGCAACAAGCCGTTTGCGATCATTCAGATCGAAGACCTCAAGGGGTCGGTCGAGTGCATGGTCTTCGGCAAGTCCTACGACGACTGCAGGGAGCTCCTGATTCCGGAAATTCCCGTTTTCGTGACCGGCTACATCCGGCGCGGCGACGAGGAGAATTCCCCCGCGTCGATCAGCGTCAAGAGCATTGTTTCGCTGGAACAGATGATCCAGTCGCAGACCAGCCGGGTGCATCTGCATCTGTTTGAAGACGAATGTACGGAAGCCTCGCTGAAGAACCTGAACGGGCTGCTGAAGCAGTTCCGCGGCGATGTCCCCGTCGTGCTTTGCGTAAAACTGAAAAACGGTTCGACGGTGTTTGTCGAGATTGCGCGTGAATTCTATGTGACGCCTTCGATGGAGTTCACCCAGGCGGTCGCCGATCAGCTCGGAGCCGACCGTTTCCGCATCAAAGGCGCGTGCGATGTACCGCCGCCGCAGCGGCGGTTCGTCCGTGAGGATGCGCAGAAGGAGCACGCGTAAAGGTTTTCAGAAAACGGCGGTCCCGGATCGCAAGGCGTGTCCGCCCGGCACAGATCAGAGTCTCTCCTTCTTCGGCAGAAACCCGATGAGCGGAATCAGGCAGAGCATCAGCACTCCGCCGATGTAGAAGACCCACCGGATGCCGAAGTTGTAAATGATGAGTCCGCCGCAGAGCGAACTGAGGAGCGAGCCCCCGACTTTTGCGCTGGAGCTCCAGCCGAAGACCGTTCCGCGCTTTTCCGGCGGTGTGGAGCGTGACATGATGGTCAGGAAGACCGGATCGAGTCCGCCCGCAAAGAAGAAGTTCAGGAATCGTGCGCCGCCGAAAATCCAGAGCGAAGTCGCCATGCCCTGCGGAATCATCAGCAGTCCTGAAAGCAGCGTTGCCGGAATCGCGATCTTGCCCGGAGAGAAGCGGTCGCAGAGCCATCCGAGGACGATTCCGGAGAAGACCCCCGCAACCGCCGCGCCCGCGCAGATGACGCCCGTCCAGAACGCCGCGCGTTCCGGTCCGTGAATCAGCTCCACTTGAATTGCAATGAACGGATCGTCGAATTTGCGGACGAAGCCCAGGTAGACGAAGAGGAAGAGCAGAATCCAGACGACGTGTCCGAAATCTGGAATCAGTTTTTTGAACGAGAACGGCTCTTTCTTCTCCGGCACCGGCTTGACGGGAAGCGCGTGGGGATCGAAATCGTCCTTGACGAACAGCAGCACGATGATCCCGGCGGCGAGAAGCATTCCCGCGCCGGTGTAGAAGGCCGGAGTGTAGCCGAAGTGGTCGACGACGAGTCCGCCCGCGAGGTATCCGATCAGGTTTCCGCTCCAGAGCGCGGAGCTGAGCGTGCCGAGCGCGAATCCCTGATGTTCCTGCGGGGTCGTGCTGCCGACAAGCGTCTGCGCCGCGTTCACGGTTCCCGAGAAGATCGAGATGAGAAAACGGACTGCGACAAGCCATATTACGCCCGGGACGTATGCCATCAGCGGAAAGAGACATGCGGTCACCAGATTTGCGCGCAGCAGCATGACACGCCGCCCGAAGCGGTCGGCGAGCGCCCCCCAGACCGGGGTCGAAATGCAGAAGCTGAGCTGTCCGCCGAAGTAGAAGGCGGAAACCCAGAGCCCGCGTTCGCCGTCGTCCATGACGCCGAGGACATTCCGCATGTAGAGCGGGATGAAGGGAATGACGGATCCGAATCCGGCAAGCGAAAGGATCTGCGAGAGCCAGACAAAGAAGAGATTCCGTTTCCAGTTTATCATGTCGGATCCTTTCGTTTCGGGGTGAAAGTAAAAAGCCCTGCACGCGGCAGGGCTTGATTGAGACGCGGAACTCTTATGCGCGCGGACGGAGCTGCGGGAAGAGGATGACGTCGCGGATGGATTCCGCACCGGTGAGGAGCATGACCAGGCGGTCGATGCCCATTCCCATGCCGCCCGTCGGGGGCATGCCGTATTCAAGCGCGGTGAGGAAGTCTTCGTCGACAGCCTGCGCCGGGTCTTTTCCGGAGAGTGTGACCTGATCCATGAAACGCCGGCGCTGGTCGATCGGGTCGTTGAGCTCGGTGTATCCCGGGCTGATTTCCTGTCCGTTGATCTCAAGTTCGTAGACGTCGACGAGCGTGGGATCGTCTTCGCACTTTCTTGCGAGCGGGACGAGTTCGGCTGGGAGACGCGTCACGAAGGTCGGTTCGATGAGGGTGTCTTCCACGAGTTTTTCATAAATTTCGTGGGTGATTTCCAGATCGGTCCAGTCGGGGAGGACCTGGGTTCCGAGCTCTTTCGCCTTTCTGTATTTCTCTTCGCGGGAGAGTTCGAACCAGTTTTCACCGGCGACTTCCTTGACGAGGTCGCGGTATGCGGCTCTGCGCCATGGTTTGCCGAGGTCGATTTCCTTTCCGCCGGCCTTGACGACGAGCGTTCCGTTGACGCGCATTGCGACGGTCTTGATGAGGTCTTCGACGAGTTCCATCATGGTTTCGCAGTTGCCGTAAGCCTGATAGAGTTCAATTGCGGTGAATTCCGGATTGTGGCGGCGGTCCATGCCTTCGTTGCGGAAGTTGCGGTTGATTTCGTAGACTTTTTCATAGCCGCCGACGAGCAGTTTCTTGAGGGAGAGCTCGGTTGCGATGCGGAGGAACATGTCGGTGTCAAGCGCATTGTAATGGGTTTTGAACGGGTTCGCCGCCGCGCCGCCCGGGATGTACTGGAGCATCGGGGTTTCGACTTCCATGTAGCCCTTGTCGTCGAGGTATTTGCGGATCTCTTTGATGATGATGGAGCGTTTGCGGAGAACTTCGCGGCTTTCATCGTTCATGATGAGGTCGAGCTAGCGCTGGCGGTAGCGCGCTTCCATGTCTGTGAGTCCGTGGTATTTTTCGGGGAGCGGACGGAGCGACTTTGAGAGGAGCGTGCAGGCGGTCGCCTTGACGGTGATTTCTCCGGTGCGGGTCTGGAAGAGAACGCCGTCGACGCCGACGAGATCGCCGATGTCAAATTTCTTGAAGAGCTTGAAGAAGTCCTCGCCGACAGCGTCGCGCTGGACATAGATCTGCATTCTGCCGGAGGAATCTTTGACGTCGGCGAAAACGGCTTTGCCCATTGCGCGGAAGGCGGTCATGCGTCCGGCGATGCGAACTGCGGGTTCTGTTTCGGCGTCGGGAACAAAGAGAGCGCGGGCCTCGGCGGTGGAGATGGCCGGGGCCATGGGGGCGCTGCTGGCGGTGCTGCCCCTGATGCAGGCAGCGTGGGAGGTGCTGCGGTCGCTGCTGTAAGGGCGGTGTGGCTGGCGTGCCTGCTGCTTCTGGCGATGGTACCTGCGTGGGCGGCGGACTTGCCGCAGGAGGTGACGGACGCCGCTCCCCCGGCGGCGGAGGAGCTGGAGGGAAAGGACTTCTCCGGCGGCATCGCCGCTCTGCTGGAGCAGGGGACGACTCTCCTGGGGGAGGCTCTGCGGGGGAACCTGCGGGGAGCGGTGCTGATCTTAGGGGTGGTGCTGCTGTGCGGGGCGGCGGATGCCGTGCTTCGCACCCCGGAGAGCCCCATGCGCCGTTTTTTGCCCATGGCCGGGGCGGCGGCCATTGCGGTGCTGTCGCTGGGCAGCATGAAGAGCCTGCTGGGGC
>URNE01000053.1 GCA_900549045.1 uncultured bacterium
TCTGAGAGATGAAAAACTCGCACACGTCTCCACGGGGGACATCTTCCGTTCCGAAATCGGCAAAGGCTCCGACCTCGGCAAGCTCGCAAAGAGCTACATCGACGCAGGCAAACTCGTTCCGGATGAAGTCGTAGCCGACATGGTCGCCGCAAAGCTTCTCTCCGCGGAATGCGCCGACGGCTTCCTTCTCGACGGCTTCCCGCGCACGATCAATCAGGCGGGACTCCTCGAAAACGCACTCGCCAAAGCCGGAAAGAAACTTGACGCCGTCATTCTCTTCGACGCTCCGGAAGAACTCCTCATCCAGCGTCTCACAGCCCGGCTCACCTGCCGCAAATGCGGTGCCAGCTACAACAAGATCTTCTCGAAACCGAAACAGGAAGGCGTCTGCGACTCCTGCGGCGGCGAGCTCTACCAGCGTTCCGACGACTCCCTCGAAACCGCGAAGAACCGTCTCTCCGTCTACAAGGAACAGACCTTCCCGCTGATCGAATACTACACTGAAAAATCGCTGCTCTCGAAGATTGACTCCTCACTTCCGAAAGCCGAGGGTTACACCGCCCTCCGCGCAATTCTGGAATAAGATAAAATGAGCAGGGACTACATCATTCACACGCCGGACGAGATTGAACGCATCCGCGTCGCCGCCGCCATGACAGGCAAGGCGCGCGACCTGATCGCCGACTCGGTCCGTCCGGGAATGAGCACCAAGGAACTCGACCTCATCGCGGGTGAAATCATCACCTCCATGGGCGGAAAATGCGCGTTCCTCGGATACGCAGGATTCCCAGGCAACATCTGCATCTCCGTCAACGACGAAGTCGTTCACGGCATCGGCGACCCGAACCGCTTCATCCTCAAGGGCGACCTCGTCAAAGTCGATGTCGGCGTCGCCTTCAACGGCGGCATCGGCGACACCGCACGCACCGTCTACGTGGGCGACGAACCCTCCTGCCCCGCAGACGAACGGAAACTCATGGACGTCACCCGCGACGCCCTGGAAGCCGGCATCAAAGCGGCCCTCCCCGGCAACCACATCCGCGACATCTCCGCGGCAATTCAGCAGGTCGCCAAAAAAAACGGCATTGCGATTGTCCGCGACTTCGTCGGGCATGGCTGCGGCGTGAAGCTCCACGAACCGCCGGAAGTTCCCAACTACGTGACCCCCATGCGCGGTCCGCGCCTTCAGCCCGGAATGGTTCTTGCAATCGAACCCATGTTCAACCTCGGCACATACAAAGTGTACGTCGAGCGCAACGACTGGACGGTCCGCACACGCGATGGAAAGAAATCGGCTCATTTCGAGCACATGGTTCTTATAACAAATGATCAACCGGAGGTTTTGACCCGTGCCTAAAGATGACGTCATCAAAGTAGAGGGAGTGGTAGAGGAACTGCTTCCCAACACCATGTTCAAGGTGGAACTTGAGAACGGACACACCGTTCTTGCACACATCAGCGGAAAAATGCGCCTGAACTTCATCCGCATTCTTCCCGGCGATGCCGTAACCCTTGAAATGTCTCCCTATGACCTGACCAAAGGCAGAATCGTCTTCCGGCAGAAGTAACCAAAAGGCACTGTCCGATCCCCGGCGGTGCCTTCTGCATTTTAAATGAAGCCGGCCGCCTCTCTCATGGAGGCTGAAAAAATTCAGCAGCAGAGAATTTTTAAGCCTCTTCTACGGTCCTTGTCATAAACTGCAGCACCTTTACGCTCGAAATTTCAGACCGCCGGTAGATTTTTGAATTGAAGTATTCACGGTCCCGGAATCCGTATGCCTGCCTGATCAGCCATCTGATTTATTGTTGAATCCTTCCATGCATTGCCGATATGCCGAAAAGCCAAAAAGCGACAAATCACTCCATTTTATCCAGAAACGCCTTGGGCATCGTTCTTAATTCAGGAATTTGAGTTTCCTCGCCGAACTTTATCCGGCGATGAAAAGCGATTCCGGGAAGATAAGACGTCCGGGCTCTTGAATAAATTGCTCACAAAGCCTCTTTGAGCATATACGCATCGCCAAGCTTTTGAAATTCTCCGCGATTTGAGTAAACTTGTCTCCGTCCGGATTTGACCTAAATCGACCCCGTCCGCCCTGCGTAAACCTCTTCCTTCTTTATAGTCTGGAAAGATTTGTCCGACGGCGAAGATCTTGTAAAAATCTGATAAACGCGCTGAAAGGCGTGCTGTCGCTGATCGGAGCGATCGGTCTGTAAATCAAAAACACCAGCTTAGCAGAAGGTTTTGATTGCACTTTCAGCGGCGCATCAGGAAGCCGGCGATGAATGCGGCGGCGAATTCCACGCGCAGAATGTGTGAACCGAATGCGGCGGGGACAAACCCGGCGGCGGCAAACGCTTCGACTTCAGAATTGACGTAGCCTCCCTCGGGTCCGATCGCAAGAACCGTGTGCGGAACTCCGGAAGGCGGAGTTTCGGCGGAACGGTCGGGATGCGCAATGATTTTCAGAGAATCCGATGGAAACAAAGTCTCCGCATCGGCAAAGAATTCTTTCAGATAACGGTAAAAACGAATCTCGGGCATGACCGTGTCAAAGCCCTGTTCCAATCCCTCAATCACCTCCGCGCGAATGGATTCCGGAGCAAGAACCGCGCTGTTCCAATAACTTTTCTCAACCTTTGCGGAATGGGTGAAGATGATCTGTTTTATGCCGGAGGAAACGGCGAAATGAAGCACTTTTTTGAAGCTCTGCGGACGCGGCAGAGAGACGATCAGAGACAGAGGAAGCGGCTTCGGCGGCGCTGCGGAAAACTCTCCGGCCTCCAGAACGGCACGTCCTTTTTCCAGCTCAAGCAGAGTTGAAACTCCGGTTCCGCCGTTCAGGAATCCGGTTTTAACGGGGTCGCCGATCTTCGCCCGGAGAACGGTGCGGATATGCTCCGCACGCTCCCCGGTCACAGTGAAACGGCGTTCCGGAGAGAGATCTTCGGGACGGATGATCAGCAGGTTCATGCGCGGATTACCACGCTTCCCCGGTTTCCGCATGTTTGCGGAGAATATCGCGCTTGACTTTGCCGGAAAGGGTTTTCGGCAGAGTCTTCACGAACTCGATTTCACGCGGATATTTGTACGGAGCGCTGTGGTGTTTCGCGTGCTGCTGAAGCTCGCGGACCAGCGACTCGGTGGGTTCGTAGCCGGGGTTGAGAATCACATACGCCTTGACCTTTGCGCCGCGGATCGGATCGGGTGCGCCGACAACCGCGACTTCGCAGCAGGCGGGATGCGACATCAAAACCTCTTCCACTTCCAGAGGACCGATGCGGTAGCCGGAACTCTTGATGATGTCGTCGCTGCGTCCCACGAAGAAGAAGTAGCCTTTCTCGTTCATGTACGCCTTGTCGCCGGTGTAGTAGAAGCCGTTGATGAAACTCCTGGCGTTCTCCTCTTCATTGAAGAGATACTTGTCCATCAGCCCGACCGGGCGGTGTTCGGGATCGACTTTGATCGCGATGCGCCCCGGCTCACCCTGCGGGACCGGGTTGCCGTTGTCATCATGAAGCTCGATGAACCAGCCCGGAGCGGGCTGCCCCATGGAACCCGGCTGAGTCGGAATGTCGATGTAGTTGCCGATCATGCAGACCGTTTCCGTCTGACCGTAAGCCTCGCGGATGGTGAGTCCGGTTCCCTCTTTCCAGAGGCGGATGGTATCGACGTTGAGCGCTTCGCCCGCGCTGGTGCATTTCTTCAGTTCCGAAAGGTCGAACCGCTTGAGGTCGTTGATGACGATCATGCGGTAGACGGTCGGGGGGGCGCAGAACGAAGTGATCTGATATTTTTCCAGAATCGGGAGAATTTCATCCGGGATGAATTTGCCGCGGATATCGTATATGAAGACGCAGCAGCCGACGATCCACTGTCCGAAGTAGTTGCCCCAGAGGTTCTTCGCCCAGCCGGCGTCGCTCAGGGAATAGTGGAGGTCGTTTTTATTGAGTCCGTGCCACATTTCCGCCGTGATGCGGTGTCCGAGCGGATACGCATGGGTGTGCTGAACCACCTTCGGCATCTTGCTGGTTCCGGAGGTGAAGGAGAGGAGCAGAGGATCGGAACTCTTCGTGCGGACCTGGGTCGGGGTTTTGACGCGGCGGCGGGAAAGCGGCATTCCCTTGATCTCCTGCGGATAGCTGATCCAGCCCTTGCGCTCACCGTCCACGATCATGCGGAAGTTCAGGAGCGGACAGTCATCATAGATTTCATCGAACTTGTGAGCGTTCTCCTGATCGCTGATGACGACTTTGAATTTGCCGTAGTTCAGACGTCCGCGGAGGTCTTCCGGGGTCAGGAGGGAGGGCGAGGAGCACTGCACGGCGCCGAGTTTCATCAGAGCCAGCGAAAAAATCCACCACTCCGGGATGCGGGGAAGCATGATAAACACGCGGTCGCCCTTCGAAACGCCATGTTTGAACAGAAGATTTGCGGCCTGGTTGGAGAGACGGCTGAAATCAAAATAGGTGAGTTTCCGCTCGCGTCCCTGCTGGTTCACCCAGATCATCGCGAGACGGTTTCGCTCTTTTTCCGCCCACTTGTCGACGACGTCGTAGGCGAAGTTGTAATATTCCGGTACTTCTATTCCGTTCTTCCGCAGTTGCGCAACGGCAGCCAAATCTTCTTCAGGAAACTGGTTCACTTCCGAATCCCTTCTCTATTATTAGTCGTAAGATGTCTTAATTTACCTTAAAAATACAGGAATGCAACATATTCCGCGGATTTTTTTGCAAGATTTTCCGGAAAAATGCCGATTCAGCCCGAACCGCGCTTGCAAAGAACGCTTTCAATGATAGATTTCTGCAGCGACATTAAACAAGAAGGACTGTTATGAGAAAATTCAACTGGGACAATACGTGGCATTTCGGTTCGAACTTCATTCCCTCGACCGCAATCAATCAGCTCGAAATGTGGCAGGCGGAAACCTTTGATCCGGAAACCATACGCCGCGAACTCGGATACGCGGCAGGAATCGGCATGAACCTCATGCGCGTCTTCCTCCACGACCTCCTCTGGGAACAGGACTCCGCCGGATTCCTCGGACGCATGGAACAGTATCTCGAAATCGCCGATGCCGCCGGAATCAAAACCATGTTCGTCTTCTTCGACGACTGCTGGAAACCGGAATTCGCCCTCGGTCCGCAGCCCGCTCCCGTTCCGCTCACCCACAACTCCGGCTGGATTCAGTCCCCCGGAAACCGCGCGGCCGACGACCTCACCCGGAGGCCGCGTCTCGAACGCTACGTCAAAGGCGTGCTGACCCATTTCGCGCATGACAGCCGCATTGCGCTCTGGGATCTCTACAACGAACCCGGCAACGGCTCCTCCGGCGACCACGTCACCAAGACCGGACTCCGCGAATCCGCCTCGCTCCCGCTCCTGCGCGACGTTTTCCGGTGGGCGGAGGAGGTCTCGCCCGACCAGCCGATCACCGCCGGTCCCTGGAACTTCGCAAAGAGCTTCGATGAAATCAACCGTTTCATGTTCGACCGCTCCGAAGTCGTATCCTTCCATTCCTACAATCCTCCGGCGGAACTCCACGAACGCATCAACTTCATCCGCTACATCGCCGACGGACGCCCCATGCTCTGCTCCGAATACATGGCGCGGCACGCCGGAAGCACATTCCGCGACTGCCTCCCCGTTCTCAGGGAAAACGACGTCAGCGCAATCAACTGGGGACTCGTCGCCGGCAAAACGCAGACCGTCTTCCCGTGGGCAGGCATGATGAAAACCGCCGATCTCAGCATTCCCTTCCATGACGTTTTCAATGCCGACGGCTCCCTCCTCGTGCCCGATGAAAAAGAGGTTTTCAACTCCATCCACAGCAAATGAAAAGGAACAGTCATGCAGATCACATTCAAAAATTCATTTGTCGAAATCTGCGTGGAGCTTGAACCGTTCTTCCGCATTGAATCCTTCACGGACCTCAAGACCGGAAAGAACATGCTCTCCACCGGAACCCCGAAATTCGTCGCCGACCGCGAAACGCTTGCGGATTACAGACTCACCGCCTCCGTTCAGACTCCGCAAGGCTGGGATTTCTCCTGGAAGATCGGTCCCGTCACTCTGACCCGCCACTGTTTCTTCCGGCGGAACGCCCCCGCGCTGCGCTGGTACGATACGTTCGAAACGGAGACCGACCTTGCGGCCGTCTGCTACTCCACGCTCGTCAATGCGCGGTTCCATACGGATGCGCACGACGCCGAAGTCATCAACTTCTATTCGTGCAGCGACCAGTCGAACCACCGCATGATCAAGGCCCCCGCGAAACCGGGCAAGAACTCCGGCGCATACTTCACCGGAAACGGCATGTTCCTCTACAAGGAGGGGCCCATGCCCGACTCTCAGCCCATCCCGTGCGAATACGACTTTCTTTACAGTCCGGAAGCCAACGCCGTCGAAATGCTCGGGCTCGGCTTCGACAACCTCCGCAAGGGGGAACCGCGCCGCGCAAACGGCGTCGTCCTCGGACTGACCCGCGATTTCGGACTTCAGCGTTACTGGCTCGAACGCTATCCCGATTATCCCGAAAGCGCCGCGACCGAAGTTCTCGCGAACTCCTGGCCCGACCTCACCCTCGGCGTCACCGAAGAGGCGATCACCAAAGAGCTTCACGCCGCGGCAAAGGCCGGAGTCAACGTCGTTTTCATCGACGACGGCTGGTTCTCCGCCTTCATGGGGGAAATCGACGAAATCAAGTTCCCGAACAAATTCACCCGCCTCGCCGAAATCGCGCGCGGATACGGCATCGAAATCGGACTCTGGTGCAATCCGCTCTGCATGGATTACAAGGATCCGCGCGTCGTTCAGTGGGACGGCGCGGAGTGTCACGACACCATGCTGGAACCCAATCCCTGGAACTGGCTCGCCCGCGACAAGGATTACCAGCCCGTCGAACAGTACGTCGGCGACGGACGCGGCTACTCTTCCGCCGACCTCATGAATCCAGGCTACTTTGAGCACATCAAAAACAAACTGGTCAGCCTCAACCGCGAATACGGAATCCGCCATTTCAAATTCGACATGTACCATCTCTTCTATTACAACACGCTTCTCGGCGACGCGCAGATGCATTATGAAGCCTACCGCGCATTCATGGATGCCATCAAAAAGGAGATTCCGGGACTTGTCGTTTCAATGGACGTCACCCGCCGCGGACGCCCGAACTTCGACTTCGGGCTCGACTACGGACGGCTCTTCCTGGAAAACCGCGGACGCAGCATTCCCGATCACCGCTACTATCACCCGTACATGGCGCTCGGCAACCTCTGGTACACCCTGAAGTTCGCCCCCGCAAGCCATTGCGAAATCGAGATGATGCCGCAGGCGACGGATTATCCGCTCGAATACATCCTGGGAACCACTATTTTCGCCTCGCCGCTTTACTGGGGAGTGATCGACAACACCCCGGCGGACCGTCAGGCGGAAATGAAGGCGTTCTACGCGATGATCGCCCCGTACCGCAGGAAGTTCCACAAGTATCTCACCGTCTCCGAAGGCGAAATGCCGATGAGGGGAACCTGGAGCGCGATCGTCTCGGTCGCCCCGGATTACAGCGAAGGATTCATCGCGGTCTACCGCAACGGCGCGGAAAACGCGGAATATGAATTTGATCTTCCGTTCGGCGAATCGGTCCGGAAGATTTTCGGCGGCGGCTCCGCCGTTGTGGAGGGCTCAAAACTCAAAGCCGTGCTCCCGGAGGAATACTCCTGCGCTCTCTATCAGTTCTGAACTCCATACCTCAGTAAAACAGGAGATTGCTCCTTGCGGGACGGCTTCCCGTCTGCAACTCATCAAAAAAAATCCGGCGTCTGCGGTTCGTCCCGTCAGACGCCAGATTTCTCTTTTTCAAACCGGATTATGCGAAAAATTCCGCGATCTTCTTTGCCACGGCTTCCGGAGTGAAACCGAACTTCTCCGCGAGAACTTTGTACGGCGCCGAGGCGCCGAAGTGGTCAAGTCCGATGCAGAGCCCCTTGTCTCCGGCAAATTTCTCCCAGCCGAACGTACTGGCGGCTTCGATCGTCACGCGCTTCCCGCAGGCGGACGGAATGACGCTCTCGCGGTATTCCGCGCTCTGGGCGAGGAAAAGTTCGCGGGAGGGCATCGAAACAACACGGATGCGGCGTCCGCTTTCCCGCAGGATGTGCGCGGCGCCGAGCGCGGTGTTGACTTCCGAGCCGGTTGCAATCAGGATCGTGTCATACGCGGCGTCTTCCGAAACCACGTATGCGCCCTTCGCAACGTCAACCTTCGCGGCGGTTTCCGCATCGTAGGGTGCGAGATCCTGACGGGTCAGAATCAGCGCAACCGGAGTCTTGCAGTTTGCCGCATAAGCCCAGGCGTGCGCGACTTCATGCGCTTCCGCCGGACGGATGACCGTCATGCCCGGAATCGTGCGGAGCATGGCGAGCTGTTCGATCGGTTCGTGCGTGGGACCGTCTTCGCCGACATAGAAGGAGTCGTGCGTGAAGATGTAGACGGAACGGATCTTCTGGAGCGCCGCAAGGCGGATGCCCGGCTTCATGAAGTCGGAAAAGACGAAGAAGGTCGAAGTGTACGGAATGTGACCGCCGTAGACAGCCATGCCGTTTCCGATGACGCTCATCGCAAGCTCGCGGACGCCGAAATGGATGTTGCGTCCGGCGTAATTCTCTGGCGCGAAATCGCCGCCGTTCCTGATGTCTGTTTTCGTGGAAGGCGCGAGGTCCGCCGCTCCGCCGAAGAGAGCAGGAACCTGTTCCGCGACCTTCTGGAGAATCGCGCCGCTTGAAGCGCGCGTGGCAACCGGCTTGTCGACCGGAGCGACCGCAAGGAGCTGCTCCAGCAGATCTTCGGGAACCTTCAGGGAGAGCATGTCGGAAATGACCTGCGCCTTGTCCGGATTCGCTTCCACGAACTTCTGGAATTCGGCATCCCATGCGGCAGCCTCTTTTTCGAGTTCGGCGACGCGGGCGTCGACCATGTCGCGGACTTCCTGCGGAACGTAGAAGGCGTCCGGCGGGAAGCCGAGCGCGGCTTTGGCTCCGGCGAGGTCATCCGCGCCGAGCGGCTCACCGTGGGATTTGCAGGAACCGGCCTTCGAGGGAGAACCGAAGCCGATCACCGTGCGGCAGTCGACAAACGTCGGACGGCCGTCGGAAACCTGCGCGGCTTCGATCCCCTTGAGGACCTGTTCCGTATCGTTGGCGTTTTCGATTTTGAGCGTGCGCCAGCCGTAGGCTTCAAAGCGTTTGGCGACATCTTCGGTGAAGGCGATTCCGGTGGAGCCTTCGATGCTGATGCTGTTGTCGTCATAGAAAAGAACGAGATTGTCGAGCTTGAGGTGTCCGGCAAAGGAAGCGGCCTCGTGCGAGATGCCTTCCATCATGCAGCCGTCGCCGGCGACGATGTAGACTTTGCGGTCCAGCAGCCCCGTTTTGTCGAGTCCGGTCACTGCGGCGAAGTGCTTGGCGGCCGCGGCCATGCCGACAGCGGAAGCGAAACCGGTTCCGAGCGGTCCGGTCGTAACCTCTACGCCTTTGGTGTGCCCGTATTCCGGATGTCCCGGAGTGAGACTTTCCCACTGACGGAAGTTCTTGAGATCATCCATGGTCAGACCGTATCCGAAGAGATGAAGCAGACTGTAGATGAGCATCGAACCGTGCCCGGCGGAAAGGACGAAGCGGTCGCGTCCGAGCCAGTTCGGGTTCCTGGGGTTGTGCTTGAGGAATTTATACCAGAGGGTGAAGGCGAGATCCGCCGTTCCCATCGGCATGCCCGGGTGGCCCGATTTTGCCTTCTGCACGCCGTCCGCAGAAAGCAGACGGACCGTGTCCGCCGCGAGCTTCAGAGATTTCAAATCCGACATTTTCGCTCCTTTAATTGTTTTTCCGTTTGCTTTTTTGAAAAGTTAAAGTATACTCTCACTTG
>URNE01000054.1 GCA_900549045.1 uncultured bacterium
AAGACACATCGGGCTCGGGCTCTGATACGGGCTCCGACGCCGGTGTCGGTTCGGGTTCCGGTGTCGGTTCGGGTTCCGACAATGGCTCGGGTTCCGGCGCGGGCTCCGATAGCGGCACGGGTTCTGGCTCGGGCTCTACCGATCAGCCGTCTCAGGGCGAGGGCAGTGCAGGTGGCGGCTCTTCTGCTGCCGGCGGCGCCATCACAACGCCTGCGGGTGGCAGCACGACGGACTCTACGAACGCTCCTTCTACCGATACGGGCGCGGGGTCCACGTCTTCGCCGAGCACGGGCAGCGGTGCAGATTCCGGTGACGGCTCGACATCGGGCAGTAGCTCGAGCTCGAACGCTCCGAGTGGTGCGCCCTCGGATAGCGCGGCCGGATCGAACGGTTCTGCCGATGCCGGTCAGCGCATTCGCATAGGCGTTGTTGGCGTTTCTGGTTTCATCAATCTTCTTGTCGAAGCTGGCAGCAACCGCACCGGGGTTTGCCTTCAGAGCGTTCATATTGGTGTTGATGAGCTTCTTCGCGCTCCTGACATAGTTCTGTGCGATGACGTTGTTGCGATCAGCGGTTTTCTGCGCGCCGGCCAGCAGATTCTTCTGTTTGTCGGCACTGCTGGAAACGTTCTGCAGCTCGGAAGCGGAAACGTTGACTTCCAGCATGCGTCCGGTCTTGCTCAGACTGTCCGCAAGGGCGTTGCGCTGTTCGTTGATCTGTTTCGCGGCTTTGGTCAGTTCGGGCAGTGCGCGCTTCACTCCGGAGAGATCGGCATTGTCCGGATTCTTGTGTCCGAGAGCATCCTTGTTCACTTTCGCGGACAGCTTCGTGCCGGAATCCTTTTCCAGCGATTTTGCAGTCTGCACAACGGCACTAGACATCTCTTCCCATCCGGCCACCAGCATTTCCCTCTTGTTGAACAAGAGGAAGGAGAGTGCGACTCCTGCCAGGGCGAACACCAGCACCAGAATGTTGACGACTTTGTTGAAAATTCCCATCTTTTGCTCCTTGCTATATTATATGCTTCTTTTCTGTATTCGCAACATGTGTAAACTTACTATGGATAACCGGTTATGTCAAATCGTTTTCCGAAATATTTTCAGAGTTTTTTTGCTTTTTTTGTTGATTTTGCCGTTTGACAACGCTATTTTTCCGAAAAAACAGGAGGATTTCTCAATGTTTCAGACCACGCAAATCCCCGTCGGAGGATTCGATTCCAACTTTTCATACCTTCTCGTCTGCGGTTCCGACGCCCTGATCGTCGATCCCTGCGGCGATGTTTCCGCAATCCGCCGCGCCGTCGAGTTGCTTCCGCACGCCCCCGCGCCGCGCTATATCCTGCTGACGCACTCTCACCGCGACCATGTTTCCGGGATTGACGAAGTGCGGCGCTTCTTTCCCGCCCCCGTCTGCATCTCCGCCGCCTCGGCTTTCCCGTGCGCCCGGAAACTGAACGACGGAGAACATCTCCCACTCGGCGCGGGATTCGTCGAATGCCTTGCAACCCCGGGACACACGCCCGATTCCATGTGCTTCCGCACGTCCGACGACTCCGCGCTCTTCACAGGCGACACTCTATTCATAGGCGACTGCGGATTCTGCAAAGCGGAGCCCATGTTTCAGTCCATGCTCCGTCTCCGCGCCCTGCCCGACTCCCTGACCGTCTATCCCGGACACGATTACGGCGAACGTCCGCACGACACGCTAGGGCATCAGAAGCAAGTCAATCCGTATCTGAACGCGCCCGATTTGAACGAATTCCGCGAACGGCTGAAAAACCTTACTTGAACAGAAGGTTTCGTATTCCCTCGAAAATCATCTGGGCGGCAATGGCGGAAAGGAAAAGTCCGGAAACTTTGCCGACAATCGTGATTCCCTTCTTTCCGAGCATCCGCTCGAACCAGGAACCAAGCAGCAGAATGACGGTCAGAACGGAAATTGCGATCAGAAGCGCGGTGAGATTCGCAAACATCCGCGTGTTCTCGTTCCCCGCAACGATCAGCGCCGCCGTCGTGCCGGGACCGACCGTAATCGGAATTGCAAGCGGAACCACGGCGATGTCATCGTAATCCGCACGCGTCTCCTGACCATCCGCAACCTTTGCGCTGCCGTTGCCGTTCCCGTTGCCGCGGACCATCTGAACAGCGCTCAACATCAGGATGATTCCGCCGCCGATCCGGAACGCGTCGATTTTCACCCCGAACAGCATGAAAATGAAGTTTCCAAAATAAAACCACGCGCACGAAACAACCAGCACCGCAACGCCGGTTTTCAGCGCGACTTTCCGCCGCTCCCGGTTTCCGGAATCCTGCGTCATGGCAAGAAACGCCGAAAGAAGCGCGAACGGGGTGAGAAGAACAAAAAACTGAAAGGCCTGATTGAAAATTGACGTCATAACTGCTCCGCAAAATGTTTTTTCCGATAATCTAATCTTATTTTTCTGAAAGTCAACTTTTTTTCCGCCATTGACGGTGTATATTATAGCCTTATTTAATTTGGGAGGCTTTGCTTTGAGTTCGGAATATTTTGACGTAATCGTGGTGGGCGGCGGACATGCCGCGTGCGAGGCCGCACTCGCTTCCGCCAGAACCGGCGCTTCCACGCTGATGCTCGCCATCAATCTTGACCATATCGCGCAGATGAGCTGCAATCCCGCGATCGGCGGAATCGCAAAAGGACACGTCGTCCGCGAAATCGACGCCCTCGGCGGCGCCATGGGACGCGTCACCGACGCGGCCGCGCTGCAGTTCCGTCTGCTGAACCTCGGAAAAGGTCCCGCTGTCTGGTCCCCCCGCGCACAGTGCGACAAAGTCTGTTACCAGAAGGCGATGAAGCGCGAAGTCGAGCTCCAGCCCAATCTCTGCATCCGTCAGGGAACCGCCTGCTCTTTCATCCTCGAAAACGGCAATGTCACGGGCGTCGTCAGCCAGCTCGGCGAAGAGTTCCGCTCCAAAGCTGTGGTTCTCGCCACAGGGACCTTCCTCCACGGGAAAATGCACTACGGACTCCAGAACATGCCCGGCGGACGCGCCGGCGATCCGCCCTCCGTCGAACTCGCCGCGGCCCTGAAAGACCAGCTTCATCTGCATGTCGGACGCCTCAAAACAGGAACCCCGCCGCGCATTCTCGGCAAATCCATCGACTTCTCGCAGATGGGCGTTCAGGGCTCCGATGACGTCGAAGAGCATTTCTCGTTCTTCCCGACAGACTCCGTTCATCCGCAGGTCGAGCACCGCAACGTTCCATGCCACCTCGTCTATTCCAACCAGAAAACCGCGCAGATCGTCCGCGACAACCTCGACAAGGCGCCGATGTACCGAGGAATCATCGAAGGCGTCGGCGCCCGTTACTGTCCCTCGTTTGAAGACAAAGTGGTTCGGTTCGCGCACCATGAGCGCCACCTGCTCTACATCGAACCGGAAGGAGAAAACACCGATGAATATTACATCAACGGCATCTCGACCAGTCTTCCGCCTTGCATTCAGATTCAGATGCTCCGCACCATCCCCGGCCTCGAACACGTGGAAATCGCCCGCTATGCATATGCGATCGAATACGATTTTGTCTACCCCGAAGAGCTCTCACGCTCGCTCGGAGTGAAAAAGTATCCGGGACTGTTCCATGCGGGACAGATCAACGGAACCAGCGGCTACGAAGAGGCCGCCGGACAGGGGCTCGTCGCCGGACTCAATGCCGCCCGTTTCGCTGCCGGACTCGATCCCGTCGAATTCGGACGCGATGAAGCCTACATCGGCGTTATGATCGACGATCTTGTCACAAAGGAGATCGTCGAACCGTACCGTCTCTTCACCAGCCGCGCGGAACACCGGCTCTCCCTGCGTCAGGACAATGCGGATTTCCGCCTCTGCGAAAAAGCCCGCTCGCTCGGGCTGCTCCCCGATGAGAAATACCGCGCATTCAAGGAGTATTCCACTCTCTGCGACGCCGTTGAAGCCCGCTGCAAAGCACACCGCGAACACGGACGCTCCCTCTGGGACTGCCTCAAGGATCTGCAAGGCTCCTGCGACGCCGCGAAACCGCCGTTCGACCTGAACTTGATTGAAATGGACAGCTCCGTTCCGCTTCACCGCCGCGTGCTCCGCCAGCTTGCCATCCGCGCGCACTACGAGGGATACCTCAAACGCGAAGAACAGTCGGTCGCCAAACTCAACGCTCTCGAAGCGTGGCGCATCCCCGAGGATTTCGACTACGAGTCCATCAAGGGGCTCCGCAACGAATCGCGCATGAAACTCATCAAAACGCGCCCGACCAGCCTTGCCCAGGCGGGACGCATCGACGGAGTCACTCCGTCCGAAATCGCGCTTCTTCAGGTTCACCTCATGCGACGCCGCAGGGAGAACACGAATGCCTGATTCCCACGCTTCCAGGCTTCTGCCGCCGCAACGCAGCGTGCTGCGGCGGCTTTGCGCCCGGAAACTGGCGCTGATCTCCCTGATCGTCACACTCTGCTACCTCGGAATCGCCGTTTTCGCGGAAGGATACGCCGTCTACTGCTCGCGCACGCACTCAGAACCCGTCTATCAGCTCCGCGATGAAAACGCACGCAACCGCCCGCCATCCTCCGCGCACTGGCTCGGAACGGATTACCTCGGACGCGACGTCCTGACCCGCGCGGTCTTCGCCACCCGGACCGCTGTCAAAGTCGGACTCGTCGCCTCCTGCATCGCGACTCTGTTCGGCGTTGCGCTCGGAGTCTGCGCGGGATACTTCGGGGGAACAGCCGACGATCTGGTCGTCTGGATCTACAGCACCTTCGCCGCGATGCCATCGCTGCTGTTCATTCTTGCGTTCGCCCTTCTTGTTTCAAAAGGATTCCTCGCACCTTCCCTGAAAAGCGTTTTTGATTCGGTCGCGGCCCTGCTCGGAACGGAGCCAGGCATGCTAGCGGTCTATCTGGGGATCGGTCTGACCGGCTGGGTTTCGCTCTGCCGCGTGGTCCGTGCGGAGGCGATGCGCATCCGCGACGCGCAGTACGTTCAGGCGGCGCGCACGCTCGGCGCCTCCTCCTTTTCCAGCATTTTCCGCCACGTCCTGCCGAATCTGATGCACCTCGTCATCATCTATTTCACCATGCAGTTCGCGTTCGCGATCATGACGGAAGTCATTGTGAGCTATCTCGGACTCGGCGTTCAGTTCGAACCCAGCTGGGGCGTGATGATCGCCGACGGACAGGAACGTCTCTGGCGCGGCGTCTGGTGGGAAGTCGGCGCCGCAACGGGTTTTATGTTCATTCTGGTTCTCTGTCTGAACATCCTCGGCGACGCTCTTCGCGACGCGCTGGATCCCTCACTTCGCGGCAGCTGACCGCCGGACAAGCTCCCGGAACAGCGCCATTTCGCAGCCGTCTCTGAAAAACATGTGCTCCGGATGCCACTGAACGCCCCAGATGAAATCTTTGCCGTTCACCGCAATCGCTTCCGCAAGCCCGTCCTCCGCCACCGCCATGACGGTCACACCCGGCGCGGCGGTTTTGACGCCCTGATGATGAAAGCTGTTGACAGCAAGCTTTTCCGTTTTCAGCAGCTCATGCAGCGGCGATCCCGGAACAATTTCGACGTCATGCGCGGGAACGTCGCGCGGAGGCGGCTGCCTGTGCATGATTTTTGTTCCGGTCTGCGACCGCAGATCCTGCCAGAGCGTCCCGCCGAGCCCCGCGTTGATAAGCTGAATTCCGCGGCAGATTCCCAGCAGCGGCACATTGTGCTCCATTGCATAACATAAAATCAGATAATCGGTCTGATCGCGGGTTTCGTTCGGCGTGCCGCATTGCGGAAGCGGCTTTTCGCCGTAGATTTTCGGGTCGACGTCCTGTCCGCCCGTCAAGAGGAACCCGGAACAGACGGATACCGCCGCGCACATGTCTTCCGGGGAACCGCCCAGCGGCAGAATAACGGGAACTCCGCCGGCATGGCGGATTGCATTCATGTAGTCGGGAAGCATCCAGATGTTCTTTTTTTCGTCGTCGAACAGCGGAGCAATGCCGATCAGCGGTTTCATATTTCTTCTCCTCCTTATAACGTAAAAAAGAGACAATTATGGTGACATAACTGCCTCTCTGAGATTTGCTATACACTGCCGCTTGATTTTTTCAAGCGGCAGTTTTTTGTTTTTACGCAATAACCGTCCAGTTGGAATCGACTCCGCGTCCGACTTCGCACCACTTGGAGAAATCTCCGCCGTCGTAGTAGCCGAGCATGCCGGTCGATTTCTGACGGACAAGGAGATCGTCCTTCTTGTCGCCGTTGTAATCGCCCGCGCCGACCACGAACCAGTCATTCGCATCAAGCTGACCGAGCTTCTTCCAGGACTTGGTGAGACCGTCTTCAAGCTTGACGACCAGTCCATTCTGGTTGTTGAAGAGAATCATATCATCCTGACCGTCGCAGGAGAAGTCGCCGATTGCGGCGAATTCCCATCCCTGCGCGCTTCCGAATCCGGTTCCGAGGTTCGTGAGATTTCCGTTGATGTCGGTCGTGTAGAACGTTCCCTGATAATCGAAGAGAATTTCCGCTTTGCCGTCACCGTTGAAATCTCCGGCGCCCTTGAGCACCCAGTCGCCGCTGAATCCGCCCTTGATCTGAGTCCAATTGTCAGTTCCATCGGTCCATACGCCGAGGACTCCGTTATCCTGATCGTGCCAGATGATGGAGCTTGTTCCGCGGGTTCCGGTAATATTGGCGACTTTGACATTCCAGTTGATATTATCCGTGTTCGTCAGATAACCGATGTTGACCCACTTGCTCGTATCGCCGCCGTCATAGTAGCCGATGTAGGCGCCCTTGACACCGTTGACTGTCACGTTGCCGACGAGAACGACATCCGCCTTTCCGTCGACGTTCATATCGAACGCGCCCTTGACTTCCCAATCCGTCGGCTGAGCCATGCCCTGCCCTCTCCAGTCATTCTTTCCGTTCATCCAGAAGCCGAGCTGGTTGTCGCCGCCAGTGTACTGGAAGAGGATATCGCTGATGTTGTTTCCGTCGATATCGCCTTTGGCATTGAAGTACGTATAGGTAATCTTGTTGCTGATCACGCTTTCCAGACCGGAGCCGTCAACCGCGCTGACCCAGAAGGAGCGTTTTCCGGAAGGAGCAGTGCCGTAAAGCCCCGCAAGCACCTTGCCTGCGGAGACATAGGTCAGCATGTCGCCGTCTTTGTAAGTGTCATAAACGGTGGTTTCCTTGCCGTTGCTCGTATAAATCTTGTAGCTCTTGATGCCGTACGCATCATAGACCGGATCCCATTCAATGAGATAGAGAGAACCCGGATAATCCTTCATGTACTGCTTGTACGCGGCTTTCTGAGCATCGGTCAGGCCGCTGAACTCTTCTCTGGAGAGATCGTCTTCCGTGAGTGCGCGAACCGCTTTGAGCTTCGGTGCATTCGGAGCATAATAGTCGTTGGTCGGACGGCCTTCTGCAATGGTTTCATCGACGAAGCGGAATTTGTTGATCTTATCCAGCGTTCTGCTGTTGCCGTAAGCATCGCTGACCGTGACCTTCCAGTAGACATACGGAGGCAGCTCATCGCCTACACGCCAGTCGTTGTGAATCAAACTCTCGGCATATTCTGCCAGATAAGCGATCAGATTGTTGGAGGAGTTCAGCGAATACGTTGTAACGCTTCCGGTTCTGGCGAATTTCTCCGTAGAAAAGACATCGTCGGTGCAGTTTGCATCCGAGTAGAATGTAACCTGATAGTACACTCCCGACACATCCGTGAAGTCTCCGCCGATGCTGAGCGTAAGATCAAGATTGGCCGGCTGACGAACTTGGGCATAATTCGGTCCGCGCGGATCGTCAACCATTTCCCAGTCGATCGTAAGGGTGGATTTTGTTGTCGCTGTATTGAAATCACCCTGCGGAGTTGTGACCTTAATGGTAATTGTCTCGGCGCCCATGAGCTTTCCGGATTCATTGCCGGCGTTATCGCGGGCGGCAACGGCCCAGTAGTAGGTTCCATCGCCGAACCCCATGTTTCTCATATCTTCATTGTTCATCGAAGTGAACGTGCCGTCAATGGTGATTGCAATGGCATTGCTCATATCCGAGCTGGTGCTGAAGTAGAGAACATAATCGCGGAGACCGGAAACAGCCTCTTCCGCCGAAATCTGTCCGTCAACCGCCGCACTCCAGGTGAAGTAATAGGTTCCGTCAACTCTGGACGAAACGATATCGGAAGTCGTAAAGCTCGGAGCATGGAGGTCTCCGGTCGGCGTATACGTTGCGGAAGAGAAGGTCAGGCTGCCGTCTGCATTTCTCTTGACCAGACGATACTGGATATTCTTCTGCGAAGCCGGAATTGTGTATCCGAAACCGACGGTATCCTGCTCTAAAACATCAGTCCAGTCATCCGAACCGCTTGCTGCACTTTGCAGAATATAGGTTCCGGCGGTTCCGCCGTCGGTCCAGGTAATAGAAACCCAAAGCGTATTGCTGTCCACATAGGAAACCGTAATGGACTCATTCATGAACGCCGGATCGGGAAACGGTGTCCAGAAGAAGGAGTTCGAGTTCTGATCCAAATCGAACTGCAAACCGGATTTGAAGCCCTTGGAGTCAACGGCTTCGACAGCCCAGTAGTAGCCGGATTTTCCGGCAAGCCCGTCAAGGTTGGAAATCGTTACAGAAAGATTGTCTGTTGCCGAAACCGAACGCACCCGCGTCCAGTAGGTTCCGTCGACACTAATGTAAACATCGTATCCGGCAATCAGGTACGGGTCGCCAAGCGCCTCCTTCCAGCTCAGGGTAACTGTAAAGTTCTGATTGTCTCCGGAAACCACAGGCTCATACATATTGGCGGGGGTGAAGGTGATTGTTCCGGGCTGCATGGCGATGATCGTCGTAATGTCCGTAGTTGCGGTATTGCCGGCTTTATCTTCCACGCACAGACGCCAGTAAGTCGGGCATTCGCCATTGCTGTTCGCGGGAATGTCGCGGGTATCAATACCGGCTGTCGTATATTCGAATTTACCGTCAGAAAAGACCAAATCGTCAAAGGTTTTGACCGTAACCCAGACCTCGTTGCCATCCGCGGCGAGCTTGCGGTACTGGAGCGTGTAGAGTTTGACGCCGGAGGGGCCGCCGGCGACTTCATCGCTGCCGGCGATGTCCGTCGCCTGATTGATTGAGAATGTAACAACCAGGTCAATACCGCCCGCGGTATTCTTCTCATACTTTTTATCAAGCAAAGTCAGAGCGCCATTGACAGGAGCGGTCACATCGCCTTGAAGCGTTTTGAATTTGAGCTTTCCGCTTTCATTTCCGGCCGCATCTCTGGCGGTAATATAATAGGTGTACTTCTGGTTAAGGGCTGAAAGCACAGTCAGTTTTGCCGAATAGATCGACTCTTTGTTTGCGGCGAGCTGATATCTCTGATATTCCGAATCACCTTCCGCTTTGTAGTAGATGACATATTCCGTAACACCGGAGACGGACTCGTCCACCGCCATTTCCTTGTTCCAGGACCAGTAGATGGTGTTCGCGACATAATTGAAACTCGTCGTAATTGTAATGGAATCGCAGATGGTCGATTTCACGGGAGGCGTCTTGTCTTCGCCAACCGCCAAATAACGACAGACACTGCTCCACTTGCCTTCTGTATTATTGTTGGAAATTGCTCTGACGCGCCAGTAGTAATTCTTGTTGAAGTCACTATTGGTGAGATAGAACTGATTCGAAGTCGTCTGGCGAGTAAGAACTGTATAGTTGGACTGACTTGGACCATCAAAAATTGCCCTCAATTCATCGTCGGTCAGATTGCGATCCAGCCCCGCATCGAAGAATTGAATCTCGTAATACTGAAGTCCGGATTCAAATGCGTTGCGCATATCCGTCCATTCCAAAACCGAAAGGGCGCTGGAAAGGTCTCCAAGTCTGTT
>URNE01000055.1 GCA_900549045.1 uncultured bacterium
CGTCTCCTCCGTGTCCTTACTATACAACTTTTCCGGGTATTTTCAAGCATGGCTGGAATAGAACATAAAGAATTTGCTTACACTCGCTTGAATCTGCCGCGGATTCCGTTCAGCTTCTGAACAAGATAACTTTTGAGTAGCCCCCGTTCGGATGCGTTCATTCCGGCAAAGAAAACCGCCGCGGGAACCGATAGCGCGCAGACCGTTCCGGTCAGCAGAAATTTCCCCCAGCCGATTTCGCCGGAAGAACAGAGCAGCGGAAGCGGAAGAGTCAGCGCAACGACTCCGAAAATCGGCAGAACGGCTTTTCTGAGATAGAAAAACACCGGAAGACGCACTTGTCCGCGCAGGAACACAATGCGTGCGGCGAACGCCAGGACGTTGAAAGCCGCGCGTGCGACAAAGATGTAGACCGGAGAGAGGTGAAAAAACAGAATCAGATACGCCGCGGGGAGATTCGCCACAATTATTGCGGCCATGAGAATCTGATATCCCCGGATTCTGCCCGTCGCCTGCGAAGTCGTCCAGAGCGGTGCGGAGAGCGCGTCGAAAAACATTCCGATGATTTCCCAGCGGCAGAATTCAATCGTGTATTGCGGAACCTCTTTGAGCCATATCCCGAACACGAACGACGCCGTGCAGAGCAGGGGGAGCGCAAAGAAATAGAGCAGGTAAAACGAGTATTTGGAGGCTCCCGCAATCAGCTGAAACAGTTCCTTGTATTCCTTTTCCGCATATTTTTTGATAAGGGGCGGATTGAACGCGGTCTGAAACCCTGCGACGAAGTTGAACACTGTTGAACTCAGTTGCTGGGCGACGCCGACGGCCGAATTGAGCCGGACTCCGCAGAAAACGTTGATCAGAAGGTTCACCGCCTGCTGTCTCAGAATGTTCGCAAAGCTTCCCAGCATGCTCCAGCCGGAGAAGGAGCAGAGCTGAAGAATATCCGCCTTCCGGAACAGCATGGTGAACGAAATCCGCGGAAAAAGTTTCCGGCACCAGAGACAGAACAGAATCAGTATCAGCACCTGGCCGGCAAAATACAATCCGGAGAAAAGAATCAGTTTATCCGCTTGAATATGGCAGAGCGTGATGACCGCCGCGAGTTTTGCGACGGCCTCCAGAATGTTCAGAAACGCATAGACTCCCATCTTTTCGTATGCAATCAGCAGCGCAAAGAATGGAACGCGGATAATCTGGAGCAGAAACACGAAAAGCGAGAACTGGAAAGCCCAGTTCGCCGCCGTCATTCTGACTGCTTCGATATTCAGCACCTTGTTGAGCACCGGAACTCCGATTGCTTCGGAAAGCGCGCCGAGCGCCGCCGCCAGCAGAACATGAAGCGCCAGAGAACAGCGGAAAATGCGGGAGACGTCACCGTCCTTCCGTCCGATTTCAAACGCAATGAAACGCTGGGTCGCGCTCATCATCGAATTGCTCAGAAAGGAGAAGAGGACGACAATGCTTCCGACGATGTTGTAGATTCCGTAATCCTCGACTCCAAGCACATCCAGCAGGACTCTGGAGGTGTAGAGCGAGATTGCGAGCAGGAATATCATGCGGACGTAGAGAATAACCGTATTCTCCGCAATCCGCTTTGCATAGTTCGAATCAGGCATGTTCAGAGAAGGAGAGTCAGTTGTGATGAAGTTTTCCTGCTCCGGCTCCGGAAGCGAACTCTTTCACGGTCCGTTCGATTCCTTCGTCAAGCGTGATTTGCGGTTTCCAGCCGAGCGAGCGGGCTTTCGAGGAATCCATCAGCTTGCGGTACATGCCGTCCGGTTTGGTCGAATCCCATTTGAGCTCGCCCTTGAAGCCGGCTGCTTTTGCGATTTTTTCCGCAAGTTCACGGATCGTGATGTCCGAGCCGTAGCCGATGTTGATGACCTCCGGTTCGCTCCGGTTTTGCATGAAATAGTAGACCGCATTCGCCACATCGTCCACGTGCAGAAACTCGCGCAGCGGCTTGCCGGTTCCCCAGAGGACTTCTTCCGGACGGTTTTCGCGCGCGGCTTCCACGAATCGGCGGACGAAGGTCGGGAAGACGTGTCCATTCACCAGATCATAGGTGTCGTTTGTGCCGTAAAGGTTGCAGGGCATCAGACTGACGGTCGGCCAGCCGTACTGTTTCGAGAGGTAGAGACAGAGTTTGTAGCCGGAAATCTTGGCGAGCGCGTATCCTTCATTGGTCGGTTCCAGCGGACCGGTGAGCAGGTATTCCTCCTTGATCGGCTGCGGCGCCTGGCAGGGATAGATGCAGCTTGATCCGAGGAAACAGAATTTCTTCACGCCGTTCAGATAGCTCTGCATGATGACGTTGTTCTGAATTTCGAGGTTTTCGAGCAGGAACTCCGCGCAGTGCAGTTTGTTCGCCATGATTCCGCCGACTTTTGCCCCGGCGAGAATGACGTATTCCGGTTTTTCTCTCTCAAAAAATTCCTTCACCGCCGCCTGGTTGCGGAGGTCGAGTTCCGCATGGGTGCGCTTGAGAATGTTGGTGTATCCCTCTTTTTCAAATTTGCGGACGCAGGCGCTGCCGACCATTCCGCGGTGACCGCAGATGAAGATCTTTGCGTTTCTGTCAATCATTTTTCTTCTCCGTATTAGAAACCGACTTCGTAGCCGGGCTTGTCAAGAAGACGGAGATCGCCTTCGATCATGATTTTGACCAGCTCTTCGAATTTGACTTCCGGAACCCAGCCGAGCTGTTTCTTCGCTTTTGCGGGGTCGCCGAGAAGCTGTTCGACTTCCGCCGGACGGAAATAGCGCGGGTCGATGCGCATGACGGCCTTGCCGGTCTTCGTGTCGATTCCGACTTCGTCAACGCCTTTGTCTTTCCATTCGATCGGGTGACCGACATGCTCGAAAGTCTTTTCGATGAATTCGCGGACCGTGTGCATTTCTCCGGTGGCGACGACATAGTCGTCGGGCTGGTCCTGCTGGAGCATCATCCACATCATCTTGACATAGTCTTTCGCGTATCCCCAGTCGCGGCGGGCGTCGATGTTGCCCATGTAGAAGCAGTCCTGAAGACCGCGCACGATTCTTGCCGCGGCCATGGTGATTTTCCGGGTGACGAATGTTTCGCCGCGGCGCGGGGATTCATGGTTGAAGAGAATGCCGTTCGAGGCGTGGAGTCCGTAGGCTTCGCGGTAGTTTTTGGTGATCCAGAAGCCGTAGAGTTTGGCGACGGCGTAGGGACTGCGCGGGTAGAACGGGGTCGTTTCGCGCTGGGGGACCTCCTGTACAAGCCCGAAGAGTTCGGAGGTGGAGGCCTGGTAGAAACGGGCGTTGATTTCGGTTTCGCGGACGGCGTCGAGAAGGCGGAGCACGCCGAGGGCGTCCGCATCGGCGGAATATTCCGGAACATCGAAAGAGACACGGACATGGCTCTGGGCGCCGAGATTGTAGATCTCTTCCGGGGCAATCTTTTCGATCAGTCGGTTGAGATTGCTGGAATCTGTCAGATCTCCGTAGTGGAGAAAGAGACGGACGCCTTCCAGATGGGGATCCTTGTACAGATGGTCGATTCGTCCCGTGTTGAACGTGCTGGCGCGGCGCATGATGCCGTGAACCTCGTAGCCTTTATCCAGCAGCAGTTCCGTCAGATACGAACCGTCCTGACCTGTAATTCCGGTGATGAGAGCCTTTTTCATTCCTTGTGTCCTTTCGGTATTGAAAACCGTCAGAGACAATCCCCGACGGTGTTTTTCAGGAAATGTTCCGGCATGGCTGAACCTTGATGGCGTTCGGAATCTCCCCGTCGGAAACGAGAATGAGATATCCTCCGCCTCCGCAGCCGGTGAGTTTCCAGCCGTACGCCCCGGAGCGGTATCGTCCCACCGCTTCGGAGACGTCTGCCGTGAGCATGTTCGGATACATTTCAAGCTGGGCTTCAAAACAGGTGCGTGTCGCTTCGCCCCAGCCTTTGGCGTCGCCGTTCAGCATCGCCTGCCAGCAGCGCTCCGTCGCATCCGCGAGTTTCTTCGCGCTCACCGGATTGACGCTGGTGTTCGCAAGCACGTCGTAGTCGCGCTGACGCTGGGGGAGGGCAACCAGCCAGAGCTTGTCCGCGATAAAATTCAAAACGGCGTCATCGGTGACCGATTCAATCGAAACCGGCCAGTATCCGTTGTCGTAATTGAGCTTGTTGAGTCCGGGAAGCAGAAGCCCGAGCTGGTCCTGAGAGCCGCTGACCGCCTTGGTTCCCGGCGGATTTTCCACGCAGAACAGGAGACGCGCGAGCTGCTCCCGGTCGCCGACCGGGAACTGTGTCTGCCAGAGGTCAATTGCTTTCTTGCGCGAACTCGTCGCCATGCCCGCCCGGTCGTTGAATTCAACGGTCGGTTCAATCGACATAACGACGACGGAGCCCGGACAGAGCGAGTTGACCGCCGGCTGATCGAGCCATCCGCCGCAGAGTTCGACGCGGTACGGAATGCGGCATTCCTGGCGCAGCGACGTCGTGGAGCGCGCGGGAAGTCCCGCCGACGGCAGACGTTTGCTGACCATCAGTTCGATTCCGAGTTCTTTGCAGAGCTTCTCCTTCGACGGCGTGTAACCGTCCGTGTTTACGAAAAAAATATCCGGTTTCAACTCCCGGAGTTCCTTTTCAAAGTCAAGCAGTCCGCTCCCGGAGCTGATCCACGCGTCCTTGACGCAGCGAAGCGCCTTGACCATATAGAGCCGTTCCGCATTGGAGTTGATCGTCCTGCGCCCTTTCAGCTCATAGATCGTCTGGTCGGACCCGAGGCCGACGTAGAGCTCTCCATGGGATGCGGCTTCTTCAAAGAAGGCCACGTGTCCGGAATGCAGCATGTCGTAGCATCCCGAGACAAACACTTTTTTTTTCTTTGACGTCATTGTGTCACCCTTTTTCGTCCCTTTTGTTTTTTATTTCAACTTTTTTATTTTAAATTCGACCAGTACCAGGCGGCGGCTCGTTTGAGTCCCTCCCGGACACTGTATTCGGGCGTGTAGCCCAGTAGCTTTTCCGCTTTCCCGGTGTCCGCCAGACTGTGCGGAACGTCTCCGGGACGTTCCGCGCTGTAGACCGGTTCGATCAATGAAATTTCCGGATCGAACGCGGAAAGCTCCTCGCGCAAATATGCAAAGAGTTCATTGAGCGAAGTCCGTTCGCCGAACGCGACATTGTAGACCTGATTGAGCGCTTCCGGGTTCTCCGCGAGAAGCGCAAGTTCATGGACCTGAACGACGTTTTCAACAAAGGTGAAGTCGCGGCTGAACGATCCGTCGCCGTTGATGACGGGGCGCTCATGGCGCATCAGGCATTGCATGAATTTCGGAATGACCGCCGCATATGCTCCGGCCGGATCCTGGCGGCGTCCGAAAACATTGAAAAAGCGCAGTCCGACGGTGTCGATTCCGTACAGCTCGTGGAAGTTTTCCGCGAACAGCTCATCCGCGTATTTCGTGATTGCATATGGGCTGAGCGGTTTCCCGATGGCGTCCTCCGTTTTCGGAAGAACAGGGCTGTTGCCGTAAACCGAGCTGCTGGAAGCGTAGACGAAACGGCGGATTTTCGCTTCCTGCGCGGCGTAAAGCATGTTCACAAAACCGAGAATGTTGACGGCCGTGCTGGTCATGGGATCCTTGACGGACCGCGGAACACTGCCGAGCGCGGCTTCGTGCAGGACGCAGTCGACGTCGCGGACCGCTTCCCTGCAGATTTCCAGGTCGCGGATGTCGCCTTCGATGAGACGGAAGTTCGGATTCTGTTCAAACGGACGCAGATTTTCCCGTTTCCCGGTGGAAAAGTTGTCGAGAACCGTCACTTTGTTGTTCTGCCCTAGCAGTTTTTCCGCGAGGTTGGAGCCGATGAATCCCGCGCCGCCGGTGATCAGAATCCGTGAATTTTCAATGTGGCGTTTCATTTTAAAGCCTCCCCGTCACGTTCTCTTTCGGGAGGATTCCCTTGATGTCGAAAATCACAGCGTTGTCCTTGCCGAACGCGGCGACATCGAGGCCTGCGAACTGGCGGTGGGAGACGGCGAGAATCACGGCGTCGTAATCGGCGGCAAGTTCGGCGACGTTTTTCCTTGAGACGATTCCGTATTCCCGCTCCACTTCCGCGGGATCCGCCCACGGGTCGTAGACGGTCACGTCGCAGCTGAATTCTTTCAGACAGCGGACCACGTCGACCGCGTGCGAATTGCGGATGTCCGGGCAGTTTTCCTTGAACGTGATTCCGAGCTGGAGTACCCGCGAATTCAGAATGGTGTGTCCCTTTTTGATCATCAGTTTGACGACCCGTTCCGCAACATATTTTCCCATGCCGTCGTTGATGCGGCGTCCGGCGAGAATGACTTCCGGAAGATAGCCGAGCGCCTGCGCTTTGTGCGTGAGATAGTACGGATCAACTCCGATGCAGTGTCCGCCGACGAGTCCCGGCTTGAACTTCAGGAAGTTCCACTTCGTTCCCGCCGCATCGAGCACTTCGTTTGTGTCGATGCCGATCAGATGGAAAATCTTCGCAAGTTCATTGACGAATGCGATGTTGAGGTCTCTCTGGCTGTTCTCAATGACTTTCGCCGCTTCCGCAACCTTGATGGAGGTCGCTTTGTAAGTTCCGCCATGCAGGATCGCGCCGTAAAGAGCGTCGACGTTTTCAGCGGCTTCCGGGGTGGAGCCGGAGGTGATTTTTTTGATTTTGAGAAGCGTGTGCTCCTTGTCGCCCGGGTTGATGCGCTCCGGCGAGTAGCCGCAGAAGAAATCGCGGTTGAATTTTAGTCCGGAATACTGCTCCAGAACAGGCACGCAATCCTCTTCGGTGCATCCGGGATAGACGGTGCTTTCGTAGATGATGATCATTCCCGGATGCAGAATCTCTCCGGCGGTCCGGCTCGCCTTGTAAAGCGGGGTGAGATCGGGACGGTTGTACTTGTCGACGGGCGTCGGAACGGCGACGATGATGACGTCGCGGTCGGCAAGCGCGTTCTTGTCGCCGGTGAAGGTCAGGTGTTTTGCCGCGCGCAGATCCTCGGAGGATGTTTCGAGCGTCAGATCGACTCCGGACACGAGCATGTCGAGGCGTTCCTTTTTGAGATCGAATCCGACGGTGTCGAATTTTTTGCCGAATTCAACGGCGAGCGGAAGTCCGACGTAGCCGAGGCCGATAATCCCGACTTTGATGCTTCCCGAATCTAATTTCTGTTTGAAGGTCATGAGATTTTCTCCTCATCCGTCTGCTCTGAGTTTTCCGCGGAAGCCGGCTTCAGACAGCACTGAAACTCTTCCACGGAGACGCCGCTGCGCTTGCTGAAATCCATAAGTTTTTTGCGCTTTTCGTCGGAGATAAGACGCAGCGCAATGACAATTTCATCGAAGTTGTATTTTTCTTTCAGCTTCGCCAGGTCGCGGGTTGTCCCGAGAACGTTGAGACCGTAAACGTTGAGGCCGCGGAGCGATGGATTGTCGTCGATGATGCCGATGATTTTCCGGTTGACCGGTTCGTTCGCCACACAAGTCTGCGAGAGCAGAAACATGCGGCAGTAAAGTCCTCCGCCGTAGATGACGGTGCGGGTCAGCTTCTCCTTTCCGACGATTTCCTCCAGACTGCGGAAACTGTAGCTTTCCATGTAGTGAATGATGAAGCGCTCCATGAAGATGAATGAGATCCCCATGAAGATGTATGCCGTGTAGAATTCGCGCATCAGGGAGATCTGGTCGCGGTTGACTCCGAAATTCCAAAGGATGAATCCCAGCGCAATTGCGAGGACGACCACTGCGGCGAAGAAGAGCATGAGCAGCAGTTTGTAATAGCTTTTGATGCCTGCGCGGAGCCAGTAGGTGCGGTAGACGCCGGAGAAAGCGAGAATCAGCGGGAACGGCGCAATGTAGCAGAGCGCCTGCTGGAGCGAATAGGGTGAAACGAGGATGTTCCGTTGAAAGACAATGGATGCGATCAGGTATGCCGCGGTAAGCAGAGTGCAGTCGATGATCGGATGCACCGCCGACAGCAGGAAGCTGCGGTGCGGAAATTTGACCCCGTTTGCAATCAATTCCGCCGTATCGTAGAATTCGATTGTGGCGAAGCGGATGACGATGAACAGAATCACCAGCAGAACCGCGAAACTCAGGGTCTGCATGAGGTTGCTTACCAGCGCCGCCGCAATCGCGCCCGTGACGAGGAGAGTGGCGAGGGCGTAAAGCAGATAGGCGGTTTTCCGCGGATTCTGCATCTGTTCCTGAATGCGGTGATGCAGATGGTCGTGGTCGCCGATCATGATGCCGACTCCGGGTTCTTTTTTGATGTATTTCCGGTAGAGGCGGCGCAGAATGGCAAGGAAAACGTCAAAAATGGGAATGCCCATTGCGAGCAGCGGAACGAGCAGCGTCGTAACGGTCATTGCCTTTGTCGACTCCGCCATGCTGAAGTAGGCGAAGAACAGTCCGATGAACAGGCTTCCCGTATCTCCCATGAAAATGGAGGCGGGCGAGAAGTTGAATTTGAGAAATCCGAGACATGCTCCGCAGAAGATGAGCATGAGAACCAGCAGATTCGCTTCGGTTCCGGAGATCAGAAACCAGACCGCCAGCGCGAATGCCGCGATGGAGGCGAGGCCCGCCGCAATGCCGTCCATGCCGTCAATAAGGTTGAATGCGTTGATTACGCCGCAAGCCCAGACGATCGTCAGCGGAAGCGAGATGTAGATTGGAAGTTCGAATTTGAGCAGATGGCTGATTCCCGCATTGGTGAAAAACAGATAGCTTGCGACGATGATCTGCACACAAAGTTTGAGCAGGCTGGGCAGTTCGATTTTGTCGTCGATCACTCCGAGGATGAACATGACAAGAATCGGCGGTCCCAGCTGAAGCAGAATAGGGTCTTTTCCGGCGTCCGCCGTCTGCAGATAATAGAGCGCGGCAATCGCGGTGAACGAAAGGATGATGGCAATGCCGCCGCCGCGCGGGACCGCGTGCGCATGCTGGTGCCTTCCATGCGGGACATCGACCATTCCGAACATCGGAAGAACCCAGATGCAGAGTTTTGTCAGCACCAGCGAGAGCGCGCCGGCCGCGAGCATGTAGCTGATGCCGGAAAGAAAGGTCATGAAAATCTGATCCTGAAACATAATTAAACCTCTTTTGTCACGAAATCAAGGGGCATGCATACATTTAACGAGTACGGAACTGCATCCAGTTGAATCGTGACTTCATCATGATCGTTAAAGTGCTGAATGACGGCGCGTTCTCCTTTGAAGATGCCGTGCGTAATGAGAACCGGATCCTTCAGGGCGATGTTGAGAACATCCACTTTGCGTTTTTGTGCGAGAAGTTCATATTTATGAACGGTTCGCAGATCTTTCAGCAGCTTTTCGGAATCATGCGGACTCAGGAAAAAGACGCGGTTGAGAAACGAATTGATTTTGCGGAGGTCAAACGACTGTGAAGTCGTGGAGGCGAATACGTAGCCCGGAAACATGGGAACCATTCGGGTATAGATTCTGTGCGTATATTCCGTGGTTTTCCGGATCATTGGCAGATAGCACGGGATGCCCTGGCTGCGGAGCGCGTCGTAGAGCGCTTTTTCACAGCGGGGCTTCGCTGTGAAATACATCCATGACGAACCTTCGTGAGCAGTCAGTAAACTCTCATGGTCAATACTTGTAATTTGATTCTGCAAAATAATCCGTTTCATGCAGTGCGAAGCAGCCGTTTTTAGGGATGAATCCCCCGAAAACGACAACTGACAGCGACTGCGAGTTTTATCTGTTCCTCAGTGTTTGAACGACGTCCCCGTATGTTGCAGCGCAGATAAAGAAGCCGCAGGAAGTTCTCCCGCTGTCGTCTGACATTTCTTCGGAAGATGAAATTACATTGTAAATCGCGCTGTTTGAGCGCTGTTGTTTTCCTCTCCTCTGGTTTGCCCC
>URNE01000056.1 GCA_900549045.1 uncultured bacterium
AGGGGAAAACGGCTTCCGCGACAAAAACGCCCGCCTCAACCCAAAAAATAAAAAAAGGGATTACACAATGTTGGATCGAGAAAAAGTTGAATGGTCGCAACACTACTGGTGCGACACGGATGACAACACTCTGCCGCGCGTGCTGCTGATCGGCGACTCCATTGTCGCCGGTCACCGCTTCGACGTTTCGGACAGACTGAAAGGCATCGCAACCGTTGCGGCCTTCTCCTCCTCAAAAATCGTCGGCGACCCGGGATTCTACCGCGAGCTTCAGCTTGCTCTCGCGGATTATCCGGTCGACCTGATCTGCATCAACAACGGCCTCCACGGAACGCCCTACTCGGATGAGTTCTACCGCGAACGCCTGAAAGAGCTCGTTCTCTTCCTGCGCCAGAACACCCGCGCGCGTCTCACCTGGCGCAATTCCACACCCATCACCGTCAGGAATGAACCGGAAAAATTAGCGGAACTCAATGAAATGGTTCTTCACCGCAACCGCATCGCGGAAGAAATCATGAAGGAGCTCCATGTACCCGTTCTCGACCTCTACACTCCGATGGCGGAGCATCCGGAATACAGCGCGAAGGACGGTTACCATTACAACGCGGAGGGACGCTCGGCGCAGGCGGATATCGTCGCGGAATTTCTGAAGAAGATTCTCGCCGCGCGCTCGCTCGAAGTTAACATCAACGGCTTCCGCACGGACTTCCCCGGACACGTCTCCGACTGGTACGGATACGAATGTCTCAACTTCAAACTAGAAGGCATTTCCTGCAAGCTCGTCAAGCCGAACGTCACGCCCGACCCGAAAAAACGCTGGTTCTGGCGCGCCCGTTTCTTCGGGGCGTTCCCGAACGCCGACTGGGCTCTGCTCGACCGCGGATGGTACGTCGCGCACATCGACGTCACCGAACTTTACGGCTCCGCGGAATCCAACCGACGCTTCGACATGCTCTACAACTTCCTGACCTCGCTCGGATTCAATAAAAAATGCGTTCCCGTCGGCTACAGCCGCGGCGGGCTCGACGTCTACAACTGGGCGGTCAAGAACACCGACAAGGTAAGCTGTCTCTATCTTGACAATCCGGTCTGCGACTTCAAGAGCTGGCCCGGCGCAAAAGGTCACGGCCCCGGCGACGAACAGAGCTGGAAGAACTGTCTCAAAGCCTGGAACTTCACCGAAGAACAGGCGATGGCTTACGACAAGAACCCGCTCGACAACCTCAAGCCGCTCGCCGACGCCGGAATCCCGATTCTGCATCTCTGCGGCGACGCCGATGAAGTCGTTCCCGCCGACGAGAACACGATGATCGTCGAAAAGCGTTACCGCGAACTGGGCGGACACATCGAGGTCATCTACAAGCCCGGTGCAAAGCATCACCCGCACTGCCTCGAAAATCCGCAGCCGATCGTCGATTTCGTCCTCAAATACAACAGGGACTGATCCGTCACTCCGTGTTCACATGCCCACGCCGGCGGAGGTTTCTGTACTCCTTCGGCGTCATGGCGCATTCACGGAAAAACTGTTTGCGGAAATAGGAAACATCGCCGTACCCCGCCTCGTATGCGATCTGCTTGACCGGCGCATTCGACCGTTCCAGCATTTCGCATGCCTTGCGGATCCGTTCGCGGCGGATCGCATCCCCGACGGTACACCCGCACACCTGCGAATAGAGCCGGCTCAGGTAATCCGGATGACACTGCAGGTGCGCAGCGATCTCCGAAGTCGTCAACGCCTCGTCAAAATGAATCCGGATATACTGGTTCGCCGCATCGGTCAGCGTGCTTCTTCCGACGCCTCCCGCTCGTGTCCGCAGAGCTTCGCGCAGCAGAATCGCCGAGAGCGCATCCAGGTTCTCCCGCGCCGTCCCCTCCCCCTCCAGCATCCCGCGTCTCTGTTCTCCGAGCAGGAGCTGCAGATACGCCCCGGCGAATTCCGGCGATGCAACCGGAGCGCACGGCTCCTCCAGGGCGAAACATGCATAATCCTCCCTCTTTTCAAACGCTGCATGCATCCAGAAAAATGTGAGATCGGGTTCGTATGCGGCAAGCCCGCCGTGACGGCGGAACGGAAGCAGAAAGAGCCGTTCCCCCGCCTCGACGTGGAACTCACGCTCCTCCTCGAATATGTCCAGCCGTCCGCTCAGAACGATAATCAGTTCCAGCGAGTCGATCGTCCGTACCGGATGGCGTCCGTGTCCGCGCGAAACGAACCGCCCGGCGGAAAGAAAATGCGGGGACGGAATGTCGGGCATGTCAGATTTCTCCTCTTTTTCTATTACTTTACACCCCTGTTATTTTTTTGCAAGCCGGTGTATAATAAAAGAAGCAAAGTTCCCCAACTTAAGGAGTCTTGGAATGAATGCCTGTCAGAATTCAAAAATCGGAGAAGTGCGTCTGAACGACGCTTATTTCGCGCCGCGCATCGCAGCCAACCACACGAACACCCTCCCGGCCAACGTCCGCAAATGCCACGAAACAAAACGCCTGGAAGCATTCCGTCTCGACTGGAAGGAGGGAATGCCGGATCAGCCTCATTTCTTCTGGGATTCCGACGTCGCCAAAGTTCTCGAAGGCATGGCGTACGACCTCATCCTCAACCCCGATCCCGAACGCGAAAAAGAGCTCGACGAATATGTGGATCTCGTCTGCTCCGCCCAGCGGCCGGACGGCTATCTGAACATCTTCTTCACGGTCGTCGCCCCCGACATGCGCTGGAAAAACCTCCACGAATACCACGAACTCTACTGCGCCGGACACCTCATGGAAGCCGCCGTCGCGCACTGGCAGGCGACCGGGAAGCGCAACTTCCTCGACTGCATGTGCCGTTACGCCGACTACATCGCCAGCGTCTTCGGACGCGCCCCCGGACAGCTCCGCGGATACCCCGGACACGAAGAGATTGAACTCGCTCTCTGCAAACTCGCCGATGCGACCGGCGACAAAAAATATCTTGACCTGGCCAAATATTTCATTGATGAACGCGGAACCGAGCCGAACTATTTCGCAGAAGAGATCAAACAGCTCAAGCGTCAGGCATGGCCCCTCGATTACTATCAGGCGCACAAGCCCGTCCGGGAACAGACCGAAGCGGTCGGACACGCCGTCCGCGCCCTCTATCTCTACTCCGGCATGGCGGACGTCGCGCTCCGGACCGACGACAAGTCCCTCCTCGGCGCCTGCAAACGCCTCTGGGACAGCGTCGCGCAGAGCAAAATGTTCGTCACCGGCGGCGTCGGCAGCAATCCGCACGATGAAAGTTTCTCCTATCCCTACAACCTCCCGAACACTACCGCCTACGCCGAATCCTGCGCTGCCATGGCGCTCGTCCTCTTCTCCGAACGCATGCTGAATCTGACCGGCGATTCCAAATACGCGGATGTCATGGAACTCGGACTCTGCAACGGGGCTATCAGCGGTCTCTCCCTCAGCGGAACGGAGTTTTTCTATGCGAACCCGATTGTCGTCGCCGACAACTGTCCTCCAACCTCCGGGCACAACATGACCCGCACCCGCCAGCCATGGTTCGGATGCTCCTGCTGTCCGACAAGTTTCTGCCGTTTCATCCCGCAGATTGCCTCTTTCGCCTACTCGAAATCCGGCGACGCCATCCGCATCGCCCTCCCCGTCGCGGCAAACGGAACTGTCGCTCTCGACGACGGCGAATTCAAATTTGAAGTGACCGGCGGCTACCCGTTCGACGGACACGTTGTCTTCCGCGTTCTCTCCGCTCCTGAAACTCCGGTCGCCCTCGAATTCCGCATTCCCGGCTGGTGCCGCAAGTACACCGCCTCCATGCGGGGGGAACTCAAAAAAGGATTCCTTGTTCTCAAGCGCGTCTGGATGCCGGGCGATGAAGTGGTTCTCGACTTTGAAATGCCCGTCGAGCTCGTCCGGGCGAACCCGCTCGCGGAAGAGGATGCCGGCAAAGCTGCTCTTTCGCGCGGCCCGGTCATCTACTGTCTTGAAAGCGTCGACAACGGAAAACTGCTCTCACAGCTCGTCGTTCCCGGAGACCAAACATTCCGTCTGGAACCGCTCAAAGGGCTCCTCGACGTTCCCGGGATCACCGGAAAAGCCATACGCGAAACGCTTCCCGAAACGGATGCGCTTTACAGCGCGGCGCGCCCCGAACGCACCGAAACGGAATTCCACGCCATTCCGTATGCGCTCTGGCAAAACCGTGGAGACGCCTCCATGACACTCTGGCTGCGCACTCTCTGACCGCTTTCCGCGAAATGAAAAGCGCCGCACCCGTTTCTCCGCGGATGCGGCGCCGCTTTTTTACGCCGCGCGGTTTTATTTATGCAGGACGATCAGCTGATGCATCGCCCGGCTCATGGCGGTGTAAATGCCGTGCCTGTTCTTCCAGCGTTCATCGTTTTCGTCCACGTCAAGCAGGATCACGACTTTCGATTCGCAGCCTTTGTACTTCATGTAGGTGAAATACGAAACCTCCATCGCGCCGATCTCCGGCGCGCGCTCCACGATATGAAAACGTCCGACGTCGTGATTTTCCCCGATGCTCGTGTGCTCCAGCGAATGTCCGCCGAGAATCACAATATCCTGCAGCGGAACGCCTTCCGCCATGACCAGCCGTTCCAGTTCCCGCTCCAGCAGAACGCGGCAGCCGCCCTGCAGCACATGCACATCCGCTCCTTCCGGCGCAGAATCCATGATGGTCGACGCCATGGTCTGGTACGGCTTCAGCATTTCATAAATCTTTCTGGTGTTGCGGCAGTTTTTCGTCAGCAGAACCGGAGGAAGTCCGAAATCCGGCAGCTTCAGCTCTTTCGTGAAAATATTCTGATCCGGATCATAGAAAATGCAGCAGGGCGCACCTTCCGGAATCAGCATGGTGATCACCTCCCATGCCTCAGGCGCAAAATCCTGTCCTTCGTCGATGACAAGCGCATCGTAGTAAAAATCGGTTCTCTGAAGATACGTCTTCAGCAGGTTCGGCAGAACCTCCGAGTAAAGACGCGGATTGCTCCGGTATTTGCCTACCTGCGGTTCCGGAATCTTCAGCAGTTCGATGCAGAATTCAAAAAACGCGGCGGCTTTGATCGTCGGACTCTTCTTCACGGCCTGTTTCAGATGTTTCGCAAGCAGCTGGTTGAAACAGAGGAGCAGCACATTCGCGCCGTCCGCCGCAAGCCGCTCGGCTTTCTTGACGGCCATGACCGTCTTGCCCGATCCGGCACAGCCCTTCACCAGCAGACGCGGAAAGTTCTCCAGCGCATCCAGAACCGCGCACTGCTGCTCCGTGAGAAGGAAAAACTGCTTCTCCTCCATCCCGATCCGCTCCGAAAGCCGCTTTCCGTATTCAAAAACCGGAGACAGGACACGCAGGATCTCCTCCGGCGCAACCGCACCGGAGAGGTTCGAGGGCATCTGCGCGTCATCCAGCAGACGCGTCGCGAACTTTTCAATATACGGCAATCCGGTTTCGGTCAGCACGATTCCCTGCGCCTCCGGCGGCCAGACTTCGCAGCAGCCGCAGGAGGGGAAACAGACGCAATGCGCGAATTTCATCGGCAATTCCCGGTGCAGCGCCTCCTGCAACAGACGCATCACCGCGTATTTGTTCCGCTTTGCCTGCTCCACCGGGTTGATCGGGCGGTCTTCCTGATACCATTGTCCGCGACGATACGAAATGGCCCCGCCTTTGACTTCGATCACGAGCATTCCCTTTTTCGGATGATACAGCAGGAAATCAATCTCGCCGTCCCACCGTTTCCGGTTCAGATCCCGCGTCACATAGTCGAAGGAATGGAATACGCGCCACTCATCGGAAAGCCCCTTCCGGATCGCTTCAAAAACGATCTGCTCCGACATCGGACGCCGCGTCAAATCGCATTCGACAGGTATCATGACCGCCATTTTTCAATCGTCCACTTTCTCGGTCAGATTCCGCTTCAGAACTCCGATCTCGACCATCCGTTCCGCCAGCTTCTTCATCGTGTCGAAAGTGGAGAGAAACGACTGCATGTTCATCACCAGACGGAAATTTTTCTCCGATGTCGGTTCCTTCCCCGCGGGGTCCGGCTGAAACGTCGCGAAATCCATGCGGACGAGCCCGCCCGCAAAATGAATTTGCGGCATTCCGTCTCCGTAAAACTCTTCTTTGACTTGCATCTTTCCTATTCTCCTTCTCAGAACACGCGGAAACGCGCGCCGAGCGCATTGAAATCATCAATGAACCGCGGATACGTCACATTCACGCATTCCGCATCGCGGATGATCGTTTCACCGAGTGCGCCGAGCCCCGCAATTGCGAGCGCCATCGCGATCCGGTGATCCTTGTAACTGTTGCACGCCGCGCCGTGAAGCTCCGTTCCGCCGTGAATGACCATGCCGTCCGGCTCCTCTTCGATGCATACGCCGAAACGGCGCAGTTCGCGCGTCATGCAGGCAATCCGGTCCGTCTCCTTGATGCGCGCCTGGGCGACATTGCGAATGCGCGTCGTGCCCTTCGCAAACGAGGCGGCGACGGCGATCGCGGGCAATGCATCGGGCGTCGCGTTCAGGTCAAGATCGGCGGCGGTGAGCGGACCGTCGCGGCGCACCGTTGTGACGTCGCCGTCGCGGATGATCTTCATGCCCATGCGTTCCATAAGCGGAAACACCGCCTTGTCGCCCTGCAGATCGTTGAAATCAAGATTGCGGATCTGGAGTTCACTGCCTGTTACAGCCGACGCCACGAGCGGGAAGGTCGCAGTCGAAAAATCCGCCGGAATCGTCGCCTCGAACGCACGGACGCTCTGTCTGCCCGGAATTTCAAAATGCGTCAGGTCCTCCGACGCCGTAAAACGCAGTCCGACCCGTTTCATCCAGCCGAGCGTAATTTCAACATACGGTTTTTCATTCAGATTTTCCACTTCGATCACCGTATCCTGTTCCGCAAACGGAGCCGAAAGCAGAATCGCCGTCACATACTGCGACGACTCGCCGTTGACCAGCGTTGTCCCGTTCGTCATCGGTCCCTCGACCGTGAACGGACACCGCCCGAACGACGCCTCCGTCTTCACTCCGAGCTTCTCCAGGGCGGAGAGCAGATGCGCCATCGGGCGCGAGCGCAGAGACTCGTCGCCGTCAAACGACGCGGGGAACGGACGCAGAGCCGCGAGACCCGCAAAAATTTTAATGGAAGTTCCGGAATTCGCCATGTCGATCACGCCCGCCGGCTGATGCAGATCTCCGCCGGTTCCCGCAACCGTCCAGACCGCATCGGTTCCGCGGTCGACAACCGCCCCCAGCGCCTTCGCCGCGCGCACCGCCGCAAGCGTATCCGCCGAAACCAGCGGCGCATGGATCCGGGAAACGCCGTCCGCCATCATCGCCAGCGCAACGGCGCGGATCGTGTGGGATTTTGAGCCGGGAACGGCAATCGCTCCCGAAAGGGTTCTCGGATTGACTATCAGATTCATTCTCGTACCTTCCTTCCATAAACAGTTTTACCGACCTGTACTATACACCCCAATCGCAAAAAATCATCCCGGAAAACAAAGAAAAAAACACTTATTTTCAAATCCCCGCTTGTTACTCCCCCGGAAGCATGGTATATTATACAATGATTGTTTCTCAATAAACAAAGGAAAGTAGAACATGAAAATTCTGGTAGTCAATGCCGGCAGCTCCTCCCTCAAGTACACGCTTTTCAACATGGAAAACGGAAAAAATGAAGTTCTCGCAAGCGGACAGGTCGAACGTATCGGAAGCGATACCCCCAATCTGATCTACAAACGCCCCGACGGTTTCAGAAAAGAACTCCCGCTCCATATCACCAACCACGGAGAAGCTCTCTCCGAAGTCCGCAAAATGCTCGTCGATCCTGAAGCCGGCGTCATCAAGAGCCTCTCCGAAGTCTCCGCCATCGGACACCGCGTTCTCCACGGCGGCGAAAAAGTCACACAGCCCGTCAAAATCACTCCGGAAGTCAAAGACATCATCCGTGAATGCTTCCCCCTCGGACCGCTTCACAACCCCGCGAACCTCACCGGCATCGAAGCATGCGAAAAAGACTTCCCCGGCGTCCCCAACGTCGGCGTCTTCGACACCCAGTTCCACCAGACCATGCCCCCGGAAGCGTACCTCTACGCCATCCCCTATGACTACTACAAAAAATACGGCATCCGCAAATACGGCTTCCACGGAACCAGCCACCACTATGTGACTCTCTCCACCGCCGAATTCCTCGGAAAGAAACTGGAAGACACCACCATCATCACCTGCCATCTCGGCAACGGCTGCTCCATGGCCGCCGTCAAAAACGGAAAAGTCATCGACACCTCAATGGGGCTCACCCCGCTTGAAGGTCTCATGATGGGAACCCGCTCCGGCGACCTCGACCCCGCCGCCGTCCTCCGCCTCATCGAACTCGGACACTCCCGCGAGGAAGTCGACAAGATTCTCAACAAACAGTCCGGTCTCTACGGCATCGGAGGAATCGGCAGCGGTGACATGCGCGACATGATGAACGCCGCGGCCGACGGCAACGCCCAGGCGGAACTCGCCATCAGAATGTTCGTCCGCCGCGTCATCAAGTACATCGGAGCATACTACGTCCTCCTCGGCGGCGCGGACGCCCTCGTCTTCACCGGCGGCATCGGCGAATACTCCCTCCCCATCCGCCAGCGCATCATGGAAGGACTCTCCGCCCTCGGCATCCGCATCGACAACGAAAAGAACAACCACTGCTTCGGCAAAAAAGGAGTCATCTCCACCGATGACTCCGCCTGGAAAGCAATCGTCATGCCCACCAACGAAGAGCTGATGATTGCCCTCTCCACCATGCGCGTTCTCGGACTCGACAAATAACATTGCCTCCCAAGCGCGTCCGTTTCCTGAAAACGGACGCGCTTTTTTTGAAAAACCATGCAGTCCACAGAAATCATTTTGATCCGCCACGGTGAAACCGTCGCCAACGCCGCAGGAACCGTCCAGGGACAGCTCGACGTCGAGCTGAATGCGACCGGAATCCGCCAGGCCGGACGTCTCGCAGAGCGTCTGCGCGACGTTCCGCTTGACGCCGTTTACGCCAGTGACCTCTCCCGAGCCATGCACACCGCCCGCATCATCGCCGAACCGCACGAACTCAATGTCATTCCGACCCCGGAACTCCGCGAGTGGCACTTGGGCGAGTGGCAGGGCCGCCGGATCGCGGACATTCTGACTGTTTTCCCCGGCGAATTTGAAGATTTTGTTCATGATTCTCTGACAATGACCGTCACCGGAGGCGAATCCCGTTCCGCCTTCCAGCACCGGGTTTCCGCCGCCCTGGACCTTCTGACCAAGCGTCATTCCGGCGGACGGATTGCGGTCGTCACGCACGGCGCGGCTTTAGGCATGATGTTCAAGCACATCCTGAACGCGGAAACCATCTCTTTCCCCCGCCGTCCGAAGACGAGCAACGCCAGTTATTCCAAAGCCGTTTATTTTGAAGACAACTCCTGGCAGCTGCTCACCTGGAACGACACCTCCCACCTCGACGGTCCCGGCTCCGAACTCGGCAAGTGGTGAACCGCCCTTCCGGCGGGAGCGACTCGCATTTTCTTTCCGCGGATACGGCCGTCCGTCGGCATCCGTTGCGGAAAAGCCGAAACAATCGGGATCACCGACCCTGCAAAGGCATATTGCCGGCAGGGGTCCTCAAAGGTTCTCTGAATGCTTCCGCCACGCGCTCCCCCTGTTTCAGCGACCGCCCACAAGCCGCTCGCGTTTCATGCTTTTTTGGTTTTTCCCGTCAGTAAACGGCTCCGGGAAAATTCTTGTCTCCGTCCATTTCCGCTTTTCCTGGCGGTCCGAGCGGATTCCGGATGCTTGAACGGATGAAGTTTTGTGAATGGCGGCAGGGAAAACGAAAAAGTT